>NZ_QHHV01000720.1:0-853 GCF_003947245.1 Actinoplanes sp. ATCC 53533
GTTACAGCGAGAAACGCGGCCACCGCTGGCAGGGCTACAAAGTCCATATCAGTGAAACCTGCGACAACACCCCCACCCCCGGCGGTGGTACCGATCCCACCCGCCCACCGAACCTGATCACGAACGTGGTCACCACCCACGCCGCGGTGGCCGACTCAACGATGACCATGCCCATCCATGTCATGCTCGCCGGTCGGGGTCTGCTACCGGCCGAACACCTCATGGACGCCGGGCTACCCCTCCACGACGAACCTGCTGGCCTGCCGCACCGAGTACCAGGTGAGCCTGATCGCCCCGATGCGTGGTGATTCCTGCCACCCCGCCCGCACTCACAACGGTTTCACCCAGGCCGCGTTCACCATCGATTTCGACCACCAGCAAGCGACCTGCCCGCAAGGCCACCACTCGGGCAGCTGGCACCCCACCCGCCAGAACGGCCACGACGCCATCGTGGTCCGCTTCCCGACCAGCACCTGCAGTATCTGCCCGGCCCGCACCGCGTGCACCCGCTCGCAGCGCTCCGGCCGACAGTTGACGCTGCAACCCCGCCACCTGCACGACACCCTGCGCCAGGCCCGCGCCGAACAACAAACCCCGGCGTGGAAACACACCTACCGCGCCCGCGCCGGGATCGAAGCCACCATCCACCAAACCACCGCCGTGACCGGCATCCACCAAGCCCGCTACACCGGCCTGAGCAAAGTCACCCTCGAACACACCTTCGCCGCGACCGCGATCAACCTCATCCGCCTGAACGCCTGGTGGACCAACACACCCCTCCAACGCACCCGAACCACCCACCTGAACAAACTCGACCTCACCCTCGCCGCGTAGACAGAATTAGGCAACAGGG
>NZ_QHHV01000721.1:0-724 GCF_003947245.1 Actinoplanes sp. ATCC 53533
CGGCCTGGGTGAAACCGTTGTGAGTGCGGGCGGGGTGGCAGGAATCACCACGCATCGGGGCGATCAGGCTCACCTGGTACTCGGTGCGGCAGGCCAGCAGGTTCGTCGTGGAGGGGTAGCCGGCGTCCATGAGGTGTTCGGCCGGTAGCAGACCCCGACCGGCGAGCATGACATGGATGGGCATGGTCATCGTTGAGTCGGCCACCGCGGCGTGGGTGGTGACCACGTTCGTGATCAGGTTCGGTGGGCGGGTGGGATCGGTACCACCGCCGGGGGTGGGGGTGTTGTCGCAGGTTTCACTGATATGGACTTTGTAGCCCTGCCAGCGGTGGCCGCGTTTCTCGCTGTAACGGGCATCGATGTCATACGGGGAGATGATCCTGGTTCTGCCCGGCAGGCTCACCGTCGATATCGGCATCCCGCCAGATCACCTCCCGCCCAGCCTCGCCGCGAACGTATTGCTGGATCCACACCTGGCGCAGCACCTCGACGGCGGAGATCTCACCCAGCCAGGGCGGGGCCTGCCCGTCGAAGACCGCGGCCAGCAGTTGGTAGCCGTCCGTCCCGACCTGGGCGGCGAGTTTCCGCCGGCCGGGCTGGTCCTTCGGCAGCCGCCATTCATCGATCCGGGCACCGTATCGTCGGACCATCGCCGCGTCGACGTGCTCAGCCGCCCACCGCGGTGCCGCCACCGTCAGGGCTTCGAGGGCCGCCCGCAGCGTCT
>NZ_QHHV01000722.1:0-521 GCF_003947245.1 Actinoplanes sp. ATCC 53533
CGCTCGGCTATAAGACGCCGTACGAAATTCTCAGCGGACGCACGGACAACACATTAGCGGCGTGAAAACACGCTAAAAGCACTGTCCGGAAAACGCGCGGCAGCCCAAGGCGGGTTTCGTTGGCGGTCGACTCGATCAGAGTCCGCGGGGCGGCTCGGTCGTTGTTGTCGGCTCGGTCGTTGTTGTCGGCTCGGTCATTGTTGACGGTTCGGTTCGGTTGCGGCTGTCGGTGGCGCGGGTCGTCAGGATTGCCACCTGGTCTTGAACCCTGTCTGGCTGCGTGCCAGGTAGATCTGGTCGCGATGCTCGGCGACGAGCCGACCCGGCCGGCGTGGAAGGCCGGCATGGGAGACCGACGTAGAAGACCGGCGTGCAAGACCCGCATGGACAGCCGACGTGCAAGACCGACGTGCAAGACCCGCACGGACAGCCGACGTGCAAGACCGACGTGCAAGACCCGCACGGACAGCCGACGTGCAAGACCGACGTGCAAGACCCGCACGGACAGCCGACGTGCAAGA
>NZ_QHHV01000072.1:0-88418 GCF_003947245.1 Actinoplanes sp. ATCC 53533
TCGCGGCCGGTTGGACGGTCGCGGTGGCATCGACGTCGGCCGAGGAGTTCGGTACGGGCGGTGCTCGCGAACGCCGTGGGCGGACCGGCCGCCGCCCGGATCCCGGTGTTCGCCGGCGACATCGTGCCGGCGAAGAAGCCGGACCCGGCGATCTACCGGCTGACCGCCGACCGGCTCGGCCTGGACCCCGCGGCGACGCTCGTGGTCGAGGACTCCCGCAACGGGCTGCTCGCCGCGACCGGCGCCGGACTGCGCTGCCTGGTGACGGTCAACGGCTACACCCGCGACGAGGACTTCGGCGAGGCGGCGCTGGTGGTCTCGGAACTGGGCGACCCGGGCCGGCCTCCGGTCGAGGTGCTGGCGAACCGGAGCGAGGCCCGCCCGGGCGCCTACCTCACGCTCGCGGACCTGCGCGCCTGCCTGAAGGGACCGTCATGAGGGGGAACGCGTTGCCGGGCGCCGAGCTGGTGGTCCGCGCGATCGCCGAGACCGCGATCGAGAACGAGAAGTACTTCGGCGACCTCGACGCCGTCGTCGGCGACGGTGACCTCGGCTATTCGCTGGCCCGCGGGTTCGAGAAGGTCATCGACGGCTGGGACGGCATCGACCGCAGCGACGCCGGGACGTTCCTGAAGCGCAGCGGGATGATCATCGCCTCCCGAATCGGTGGCACGTCCGGGCCGCTCTGGGGCACCGCCTTCCTGCGCGCCGGGGCCGCCGCCGGATCGGCGGAGGATCTCTCCGGCGAGCAGGTGGTGGCGATGTTGCGGGCGGCCATCGAGGGGATCAAGGCGCGCGGGCAGTCGGACGTCGGCGACAAGACGTTGCTGGACGTCCTGGTGCCGATGACCGACCGCCTCGAGCGCGACTTCGCCGCCGGCGCCGGCGCCGGGGAGGCCCTGCGGGTGGCCGCGGTCGTCGCCCGGGAGGCGGCCGAGGCGACCAAGGAGATGGTCGCGAAGCGCGGGCGCGCGGCGTACACCGGCGAGCGCAGCAGAGGTTCGGTCGACGCGGGCGCCACCGCGGTCGCGGTCATCGTCGAGCGGATCAACCAGACCTGGCAGCAGCGAGGAGCGGCGTCATGAAGAAGTTCGTCAACGACCCGAAGAACTACGTGGCCGAGATGCTCGAAGGCGTCGCCCTGGCGAACCCGGGCACGCTCCGGTACGTCCCGGCCTACAACCTGATCATGCGTACGGACGCACCCCGCGACGACAAGGTGTCCATCGTGCAGGGCTCGGGATCGGGCCACGAACCGGCGCACGTCATGGTGGTCGGCCGCGGCATGCTCGACGCGGCCTGCCCCGGCGATGTCTTCGCCGCCCCGCCGATGGACTACGTGTACGAGACCGCGAAGCTGCTCGCGTCGCCGAAGGGCGTGCTGCTGCTGGTGAACAACTACACCGGCGACCGGATGGCGTTCGACATGGGCAAGGAGATGGCCGAGGCGGAGGGCGTACGCGCGGAGATCCTGACCGTCAACGACGACGTGGCCGTGCAGGACTCCACCTACACGGTCGGCCGGCGCGGTGTGGCCGGCAACTTCTTCGTGATCAAGGCCGTCGGCGCCGCCTCCGAGCAGGGCGCTGACCTGGACGAGGTGCTGCGGATCGGGCGCGAGGTCAACGACGTCACGCGCACCATGGGCGTCGCGCTGACCGCCTGCACGCCACCGGCGAAGGGCTCGCCGCTGTTCGAGCTGGGCGGCGACGAGATCGAGTTCGGGGTCGGCATCCACGGCGAGCCCGGCCGGGAACGCCGCACGATCAAGGACGCGGACGCGATCGTCGACGACATGCTGGCGGCCGTGGTCGGCGACCTGCCGTACTCCTCCGGCGACCGGGTCGCGCTGATGATCAACGGGCTGGGCGGCACGCCGATCAGCGAGCTGTACATCCTCTACCGGCACGCGCACCGGCAACTGGCCGGGCGCGGCATCACGGTCGGGCGCAGCTACGTCAACGAGTACTGCACGTCGCTGGACATGGCCGGCGCCTCGCTGACGCTGGTGCGGCTGGACGACGAGATCGACAGCCTGCTGGCGGCGCCGGCCGAGGCGGCCGTACGGGTCTTCTGAGCGACCTTCGCCGGCCCGGAACAGCCCCGTGGCTGCTCCGGGCCGGCGAAGGCTCGAGTGGGTCCGCGGCGTCAGGCCTTGATGTGGCTGGCCACCTCCACGGCGATCGCCAGCGCCTGCGCGCTCGTCAGCGGGGTGGCCTGCCGGGCCGCGCCATCGCCCGCGGCGCCGTAGTTGTTGTTCACGGTGATCCGGAGCGCGCGGCCGCCCGGCAGGGCCACCTCGGCGGTGTACACCCGCACCTTGTTGTCGAAGGCCTTGCTCAGCACGATCGTCGGCGCCCCGTTGGGCGCGACGCCCGCCGCACACTCGCTCCCCGAGGGCGGGCAGGTGCCGGCCTTGCGCTGCGGCGTGCCGTCCTCGCCGATGCCCTCGGCGGCATTGACGCCCAGGCGCAGGCTGCCCTTGCGGCCCTCGTTCAGCACGCCGCTGCCGCCGTGGAACAGTTCCTGGGACTTCTTCGAGGCCCCGTCCACCACCACGTACGACAGCTTCGGCGGCTGGTCGTCGGGCCCGGTCTGACCCGGGATCTCGGGATCGAAGATCCACCTGGCGCCGGGCGCCTCCTTCCGGAACGCCGCGTCGAGGGCCGCGCCCAGCCGCTTCGCCGACGCCGCGGCCGACTCCTCGTTGTTCGCGACGAGGACGAACCGGGTGTCCGGCGTGCCGCTGCCGGCCGGGGCCGACCCGCCGGCCACCGACGGTGGTGACGACGTGCCGGTGCCGGTGGTCATGTTGAGGCCGATCGCGGTGGTCACCGACAGTGCCACCACCGCCGTCGCCACCCCGGTGACCCGCCGGGCCATGCTCCGGCGCTTCTCCCGCCGTACGATGGCGGCCACGTCCACCGACGTGGGCGGAACGTCGCCGATCAGCTGGTCGAACAGTTGGGTTCCCATCTCTGCCTCCGTCTCAGTTGCCGGGCGACACGGCGGCCGCACGCAGCGTTTCCAGCCCGCGGGCTGACTGACTCTTGACCGTCCCGGCCGAAATGCGCAGGATGTCGGCGGTCTCCTCGACGGAATAGTCGAGGTAGAAGCGCAGCACCAGCACGGCGCGCTGCTTCGGGCCGAGCGCCTTCAGCAGCCGGGCCAGCGACTCCCGGTCAACGATCCGGTCCGGCACCGACCAGCCGACCTCGACCGGCTCCGACTGGGTCCACTCGCGGCGCGAGGCCCGCCGGGACTCGTCCAGCCAGGTCCGGCTGAGCACCCGCTGGGCGTACGCATCCCGGTTGTCCGCCGTGCGAACCTTGCGCCAGTTCCGGAACAGCTTGGTCACGGTGATCGACACCAGGTCGTCCGCGGTGTGCCAGTCCTGGCACAGCAGATACGCGGTTCGTCGCCACCGTTCCAGCCGTCCCGACACGTACGCGTGGAAGTCGTCCTCGTCGGCTCGCTCCACGTGCCACCCTCCTCGAAGTCATTGGACGGCTGTACGACGACAGCGCCCGCGCCCGAGGTTGCATGGCCGGAGAAATCCGTGTGCCGGCGCCGTCAGCGGACGGTGCGCCGCCCGGCCGGTCGCGCCGACCCGAAGGACGGCGGGCGGACCACCAGGTAGCACAGCACGGCGGCGACGATCAGCAGCACTGGCACCAGCCAGACCCACACGCTGGAGTCTTCCGGGGCCGGCGCCGCCGCCCTCGGCGCGGGCGCTGACGGGCCGGCCGCGGCGGCGAGCAACTCGGCCTTCGGCTGGTCGGCGGGCGCCTGCCAGCCGGGCGGCGCGGGGGTGGCGGCACCGCTGTAGGTGAACCGGAACTCCCCTTTGACCTGGTCGCCGTCGGAGGCCACGGTGTGGTACGCCACCACGTAGCTGCCGGGCGCCGGCCAGTGGGTCACGGCCACCTTGACCGGGAAGCCGGTGGGGTAGAGCTGCGGCTGCCACACGCCATCGGTGAGCTGGTATTCGGTGACCGGTTTGGCGAGCCGGACCGGCTCGGCGTTCGACCAACCGTTGTCGACCCGGACTCCGGTGGGCGCGGTGACGGTGAAGAACGCGAACGGTGCGGGTTTCTCGGTGAACGTCAGCGACACAGCCTCGACCGGGTCGGCCACCGCGCTGCCGTTCGCGGGGACGGTGACCACGAGCCCCCCGTGGGCCAGCGCGGGCGACGGTGCCGCCGCCGCCCCGGCGAACAGGCCCACCAGCAGGACAGCGACCCATCGACGCGCAACGGTACGGCCCATCGCCGAAGGTTAACTTCTTTCGCTCATGATGGACAGACTTTTGACGCGGCAGACAGAAGTCCCGGAATCGCGACCGTGAGATGATCACCTCGTGAGGCACCCGGGTTCCGGCGCGCTCGCGGACCTGACCGAGCGCTGGTTCGTCCGCCAGGGCGTCCCGTCGATGATCGAGGGGTACGGCTTCGTCAGCCACGTGCTGCCCCGGATGCTGCCGTCCCTGGCCTTCGTGGCGCTGGCCAGCCTGGGCTTCCTCGTCCCGCTGCGGGCCGCGGCTCCTGGCGCTGGATCCTGCTCGCCGGGGTGATCCTGGTGACCGTCGTCGTCCGCGTCGTCGTCGCCCTGTTCGTCCGCCGCCTGCCGCACTTCTCGCGGGTGACCACGATCGCGATCCTCGCCTCGTACGTCGCCATGCCGGTCGCCGTACCGCTGCTGCAGCTGGCCGTGGACGGCACCATCACACCGCCCGGTGGTCACGTCGTCGGCCTGCTGGGGTTCGTCATCTTCTTCGCGGTCGCGTTCGTCGCCACGCTGCTCGCGACCACCTACGGTCTCGGCACGCTGGTGCGCCGGGCGGTCCAGCACGCGGTCTACGACCTGCGCAACAGCGTGCGCCTGCTCGGCCGGGCGCTGCCCGTGCTGCTCTTCGTCACCCTCTTCCTGTTCTTCACCGGCGAGCTGTGGCAGGCCATGAACCGGCTCGACTGGTGGCGGCTCGCCCTGGTCGTCGCCCTGTTCGCCGCCGTCACCGTGCTGGCGGCCGCCGCCCGGCTGCGCGACGAGATCGGCCGGGTCGAGCAGGACCTCAGCGCGCCCCGGCTCGAGGCGGCGGGCCAGGGCACGCCGCTGGCCGAGGTCGCCGTCGCGGACATCGCGCCCGGCGGTCTGCTGCCCGCCGTGCCGCTCAACGGGCGCCAGGAACGCAACCTGCTGGTGATGCTCGCGACCCGCCAGCTCGTGCAGGCCGTGATCGTCGGAACCGCGCTGTTCACCTTCTTCCTCATCCTGGGCGTCATCGTGGTCACGCCCGAGACCGCGGAACAGTGGATCGGCGGCACGCCGGCCCGGTCCGGCCTGCTGCCCGGGGTGCCGGTCGCCCTGCTGCGCAACGCCACGCTGCTCGCCGGCTTCGGCAGCATGTACTTCGCGGTCACCTCGATGAGCGACGCGGACCACCGGCGGCAGTTCTTCGCCCCGATCATCGACGAGATCGAGCGCATCCTCGCGGTCCACGCGACCTACCTCGCGGTGCGCGAGGCAGACCGGCCTTGATGTGCGTCCATTCATCCTCCCGACACTGAGCGTTGTCGGGAGGCACACCTGAGTAGGCCACGGTGAGACCCGTGATGGGTTTCGTCCTGGGGGTTCTCTCGGTGGGTGCCGGGATACTCCTCGCCGCCTTCGACAGACCTCAGCCGCTCGACAAGACCCCCGTCAAGGACGGGGATTGCGGCGCATGCGCAGCCCGGCGAGGCTCCCGGCCAGCAGCGTGACGCCCGCGACCAGCAGCACGCCGCTGGCGCCGAGCGAGCCGTCGGTCACGTCGTACAGGAATTCCGGCACCACGAGGGTCGCCCCGACGACCCCGCCGGCCAGCACTACCCAGTCGCGGGTCCACGCGTACGCCGCGAAGCAGACCCCGGCCACCAGCGCCGTCAGGGCGTACCCGAGGAAGTTGGCGGCTTCGGCGCCGTCGGCCACGACCAGCTGCGCACCGATCAGTCCGAAGGTCACCGCGAGCGCGAGCGCGAAACGGCGTTCCGCGACCAGCCGCTGCCAGGCCAGCAGCGCCCAGACCGCGCCCAGTGCGAGCGTGCCGAGGCCGAGGGCGGCCACGTCGTCGCCCCCCAGCAGGTCCAGCAGCGTGGCGTACACCGCCCACGCCGCCACGGCGATGCCGAGCTGGCCCACCGCGCTGCGGGCGATCAGATACCCGACGATCACCACCGCGAGCCCGGTGACCGACGCCACGAACCCCGCGCTGTCCGCCGCCAGCTGACCGTCGGCCTGGGCGGCGCGCTCCAGGCTCACGTAGGCCGCGAAGCCGGCGGCAGCCGCGGCGCCGGTCAGCAGGGTGCTCGACAGCCGACGGCTGACGTTGTCCCCCGGCCGGTGGCGCCACCACGCGGAACCGCGCGGCGCCGCCCGCCAGCGGATCGCCAGACCACTGCCGCCGAGGATCGCGGCCATCGCGGCGAGGATCCAGAACCGTCCCACCCGGCCGAGAACCTCCCATTCCTCGCCGAGGAACAGGATGGTCGCCCCCACCACGAACGAGGCGCCGAGGTATCCGGCGATCTCGCCGAAGAGCCGTCCCAGACCTTGCGGTCGCGGCGGTCGTGGCGGCGCGGCGAGCTCCGCCAGGACCTCGCCGGCCTGCGAGCGGTCGAGCACGCCACGCTCGACCAGACGGTCGAGGGCGGCGCTCACCTGCCCCGGCGGCGGCACGGACGGGTCACTGGGCAGTTCCACCTTGGGCCTCCTTGAGATACCGCTGAACACCCACAGGCTGCACCGCGGCGACCGGGCCGACCAGAGTTCTCGTACTCAGACCCCACCGGAGCAGAATCACCACGCCACCCGCCGCGACGAGCAACTGGATCGGTGCGGGCGGGATCGTCTGGACCCTCAGGATGCTGGTCATCGCGGATCCTCCAACGGCGGTCGATCGGGCAGATGTCCGGGACTACGCGGCCCGGGCCGCGGGCGTCTCCAGGACCGAGCGGGTGACCAGCTTGGCGATCGCGGTGACCATCCGGCGGGGGCGCCGGGGCGTGAGGTGCGCGTTGAGGGAGTTGCCGAGGCCCGGCACGACGTACGCCCGGTCCCGGTCGAGGGCGACCAGCGCCGCGCGGACGACCGCTCGGGCGGGCATCAGCTTGCCGCCGAGGGCGGCCCGTTCGCCGACGGTGTCGAAGAAGGACGTCCGGGTCGGCCCCGGGCACAGCGCCAGGACGCGCACGCCGCGGCCGCGGTATTCCGATCGCAACGCGAGGCTGAAGTTCAGCACGAACGTCTTGCCCGCGCTGTAGGTGGCGAAGTAGGGCGAGGGCTGAAAGCCCGCCGTGGAGGCGACGTTGACGACCGCGCCGTGGCCCCGGGCGAGCATGCCGGGCACCAGCGCGCGGGTCAGGCCGACGAGGGCCACGACGTTGACCATGAGCTGCTCCCGGTCCCGACCGTCGGTGATCTCCTCGAACCGGCCGGCGGTGCCGAAGCCGGCGTTGTTGACCAGGAGGTCCACGGTCAGCCCGGCCGCGGCCACGGCCG
The DNA here is from genome assembly GCF_003947245.1 of Actinoplanes sp. ATCC 53533. Lineage (NCBI taxonomy): Bacteria > Bacillati > Actinomycetota > Actinomycetes > Micromonosporales > Micromonosporaceae > Actinoplanes > Actinoplanes sp. ATCC 53533. Next base: position 7,537 of record NZ_QHHV01000072.1, read on the forward strand.
CGCTGATCCGCGCCGGGGCGTCCGGCTCGGCGAGGTCCTGGGCGATGACCTTCACCTGTACGCCGTGGGTGGCGCGCAGGTGCTCGGCGTGCCGCCGCAACCGGTCCGCGGAGCGGGCCACGAGCACGAGGTGGTGCCCGCGCTCGGCGAGCTGGGTGGCGAACTCGGCGCCGAGTCCCGCGGACGCTCCGGTGACCAGGGCGGTGCGGTTCTGCTCCTGGGTTTCCATCAGCTTCTCCATCCGACTAGAGGTACGACGGAACAGTAGCGGTTAATCAGGTATCTGCAACAGAGGTGTAGCAGATAGCGGAAAAACGGCGACGGTCATGTACCGTCGAGGCTGACCCGGTACAGAGGAGAGCGCGATGACCACCAAGCCGTTGCGGGCCGACGCCGAGCGCAGCATGCGCGCGATCCTGGTTGCCGCCGAGCGGGTGCTCAGCGGCAACCCGGCCGCGTCGATGGAGCAGGTCGCCGAGGCGGCCGGGGTGGCCCGCACGACGATCCACCGGCGCTTCGCCAGCCGGCAGGCGCTGGTGGACGCCATGGCCACCACGGCGGTGCGGCAGCTGCTCGAGGCCATCGAGGCCGGCCGGCCGGAGACAGCGCCCCCGCTGGTGGCGTTGCACCAGATCACCGTCAACGTCCTGCGGACGAAGGTCAGCTGGCAGTTCGCGCTCGGGCAGCCGGCCGCCGCCGACTCGGTCGTCGCCGAGATGCAGCAGCGGGTGGCGCGGCGTTGCCTGGAGCTGTTCGGCCGGGTGCGGAGCCTCGGCGTGCTCGACGCGGAGGCCGATCTCGACTGGACCCGGCGGGTGTACTACGCGCTCATCGGCGAGTCCCTGCACGGCGACGACGCCGGGACCGACCCCGACGTCCTGGCCGGCCGGATCATCGACACGCTGCTGCGCGGCGCCGGACCGCGCCGGCCGGATTCCCCGCCGCCCGGCCGGTAGCGAGCAGCCCCGTGCTCACCACCGGGCGATGCTGAAAAGGCGCCGCATCCGTACTAACGCCGATGCGCATCCCGCGCCGCCGGCTTGTCAGCCGGCTATGTAGATCCCCGGCGCCCCGCCCACGAGTCTTTCGGCACGCGCCCGTAATCCCCACGGGCCGCAGGATGGGAGGACTCATGAGGTGGAGATCGGCGGTCCGGGTGCTCGGCGCGCTCTGGGTGGGCGCGGCCGGCGTGACGGCGGTGGCCCAGGCCCCGGCCGCGACGGCGAGCGCGGCCTGCACCGCGCCGGAAAGCGCCGTCTACACCCCGCCGGCCTCGGTCGGCGGCGCGCCCGGGACGGTGCTGGCCTGCCGGACCACGGCCCTGCCCGAGGTGCCCGGCGATATCGCGATGAACGCCTGGCAGATGCAGTACGTGTCGACGAACGTCGACGGCAAGCCGGTCGCCGTGTCCGGCTTGGTGGCGGTGCCGAAGGCCGCCTGGACCGGCCCCGGCACCCGGCCGGTCGTCTCGTTCCACTTCGGCACCCTGGGCCTCGGCTCGCAGTGCGCGTTCTCCAAGCAACTGGCCGGCGCCTATCAGGACGAGTATGAGGGCGACCAGATCGCGGCGATCCTGAAGGCCGGCTGGGCGGTGGCGGCCACCGACGACGTCGGCTACCTCACCGGCCAGACGCACACCTACGTGGTCGGCCGCAACGCGGGCCACGCCATGCTCGACGCGGTCCGGGCGGCGTTCCAGGTTCCCGGTTCCGGCCTGAGCGGCGGCACCAAGGTCGGCGTCTGGGGCTACTCGCAGGGCGGCGCGGCGTCGCTGTGGTCGGCTCAGCTGGCCGCCTCGTACGCTCCCGAGCTCAAGCTGGCCGGGGCGGCGGCCGGCGGCGTTCCCGCCGATCTGCGGGCGGTCGCGAAGGGCTCCGACGGCGGCCCGTTCGCCGGCTTCAGTGTGGACGCGACCATCGGGTTGCGCGCGGCGTACCCGAAGCTGCCGTTCGAGTCGGTGCTGAACGACCGGGGCCGGCAGCTGGCGACCGATCTCCGGGGCCTGTGCCTGGTCGGCACGGTCGCCCGGGGCGCCGGCGTCAAGGTCGAGGATCTCACCGTGGGCGGCCTGAACTACGACCAGCTGTTCAAGCTGGCCGGATCGGACGGCGTGACCTGGGGCGAGGTGGTGGACGCGCAGAAACTCGGCGTGGACATCGGGCCGGCGACCTCCACCGCGCGATTCCGGATCGGCTTCCCGGTGCTGCAGTACCACGGCCTGCTCGACGAGGTCATCCCGACGGACGTCGAGAACGCCGTGCGTACCGCGTACTGCCGGGCCGGGATCACCACCCGGCAGCGGACCTACCTGTCCGAGCATCTCCTGGCCGACAACCAGGCGATCGGCGACGTGGTCTCCTGGTTCACCGACCGCTTCGCCGGCCGGCCCGCGACGGGCAACTGCTGATGGCCGGGACCCGCAGGCGTGCCCTGTTGCTGCTGCCCGTCCTGCTCGCGACGGGAGCGGCCGTGGGTGTGGGCTCCGCGGCCCACGCCGCCGCCGTCAAGGTGGTGTCCGAGCGCTGGCTCGGCCCTCGCACGGTGGACCTGACGGTCGAGTCCCCCGCCAACAACCGGTCGCTACCGGTCCGCGTCATCGTGCCGGCGGGCTGGTCCCGCGACGCGACGCGCACGTGGCCGGTGCTGTATCTGCTGCACGGCGGCAACGACGACTACACCTCCTGGACCCGGGAGACCGACATCGAGCGGCTCAGCGCCGACGCGCAGGTGCTGATCGTGATGCCGGAGGCGGGGCGCGACGCCACGTACGTCGACTGGTTCCGGCCGGACGGCGGCCCGAACGCCGGGCTGTGGGAGACCTTCCATCTCACCGAGCTGTGGCAGGTGCTGCGTTCCGGCTACCGGGCGGGTGACGCCCGCGGCGTGGCGGGCATCTCGTCGGGCGGGACGGGCGCCATGACGTACGCGGGACGGCATCCGGGCACGTTCCGGGCCGCGGCCGCCTACAGCGCCCCGCTGAACCTCTTCGATCCGCTGCTGCGGACCGTGCTGCTGCGGACCGCCGCCGACAACGGGGACGACCCGAACGCCATGTGGGGCTCCCCGATCCTGCAGGCTGCCAACTGGCGGGCGCACAACCCGCTGGACCTCGCCCCGAACCTCAAGGGCACCAGCGTCTACCTGTCCAGCGGCAGCACCGGGCTGCCCGGCGACCTCGATCCGAACGGGTTCTGGAGCCCGGTGCAGTTCGGTGAGATCCCGGTCGGCCTGAGCACGTCCATGATGGCCCGGCGGCTGTCAGCCGCGGGCATCCCGGTCACCCTCCACAAGTATTTCAACGGCACCCACTCCTGGCCGTACTGGCAGCGGGAACTCCACACCTCCTGGCCGCAGCTGATGGGCGCGCTCGGCGTCGCCGTCGGCTGACCCCACGCGGCTGCTCCCGGCGCCCGGACCCGGCAGGGTCCGGGCGCCGATGAGTACGCCGAGCCAGACCAGCCCGGCGGCGGCGCACAGGCCCAGCCGGTATCCGCCGGCGAGGTCGCCGTGCGCCGCCACCACCACGCCGACGCCGGCGATGCCGAGCACGCCGGAGGCCTCCCGGGCGACGGCGAAGACCCCGCCCGCGACCCCCGCCTGCCCGGCGGGCGCGGCGGCCAGCACCACAGCCGCGAGCGGCACGGTCAGCGCCGAACCGAACCCGATCACAGCGAACGCCGCCAGCAGGACCGGGGTGACGGCGCTGGCGAGGGCGACCGTACCGATGCCGGCGCCGACCAGGAACAGACCCAGGGCGACCGTCCGCCGCGCGCCGTACCGCAGCACCAGCCGCGGGGCGAACGGCGCGCCCAGCGCGACCGCCGCGGCCACCGGCAGGAAGGCCAGGCCGGCGGCGGCGGGCGGGAAGCCGCGGACCTCCTGCAGATACACCGCGGTGTAGAAGTACACGCCGTTGACGCCCAGGCCCCACAGCACCTGCACGGCCACTCCGCCGCGGTACGCGGGCCGCGCGAACAGCCGCGGGTCGAGCACCGGAACGCGGCTGCGGCGCTCCGCGACCCGGAAGGCGCCCGCCGCGACGACCGCCACCAGGACCGCGGCCGGCACCGCGGGCGTGCCCCAGCCGTGCGCGGTGCCGCTGGTCAGCGCGAAGGTGACCGCGGTCAGCGCGATCGTGGCGGCGCAGACCCGGGCCAGGCCCAGGGTGGCCGGTCGGTGCCGGGCCGGTTCGCGCACCGCGTACCCGGCGGTGAGCATGGCGGCCAGCCCGACCGGCACGTTGAGCAGGAAGATCCACGACCAGTGCAGGTGCTCGCTCACCGCGCCGCCGACGACCGGGCCGGCGGCGAGCGCGACGGCGCCGGAGACGGTCCAGGCCGCCGCGCCGCGCAGGCGCTCCCGCTCGCCGGCCGCCGCCACGGCCGCGAGGGTCGCCGGCACCAGCAGTGCGGCACCGGCGCCCTGCGCGGCGCGGGCCACCAGGAGCGGGACCAGGTGGGCGGCCAGCCCGGCCGCCAGCGACGCGGCGGTGAACAGCGCGAGCCCGGCCAGGAGCACCCGGCGGATGCCGTACCGGTCGGTGAGCCGCCCGCCGGCCAGCAGCAGGCCCGCGTACGGCAGCATGTAGCCGGTCGCCACCCACTCCAGCGAGGGCAGCCCGACGCCGAGGTCGCGGGCGATCGAGGGCGCGGCGACGGTCACCACCGTGTTGTCCAGCATGGTGAGGAACGCGGTGGCCACGACGACGGCGAGGACCGCCCGGCTCCGGCGTCCGCCGGGCGCCCGGCTCACCCGATAGCGGCCGGCACGAGCGCGCTGGCCTCGCGGAACAGTCCCAGCCGGCGCTCGCCGATCTCCGCCCGGCGCACCGGATCGGACACCCCCAGCCCTGGCTCCGGCGCCAGGCAGAGCACGCCGACCTTGCCGAGATGCTCGTTGCGCTGCACCGTCCGCGTCGCCTCGCCCACCTCGGCGAGCGGGTACACCCGGGACAGAGTGGGCGTCAGCCGGCCGAGGCGCAGCAGCCGGTTGACCTCCCACGCCTCCTGATAGTTGGCGCCGTGGCTGCCGATGATCCGCTTGAGTCGCATCCACAGGTACCGGTTGTCGTACTGGTGCTCGTAGCCGCTGCTGGAGCCGCACGTCACCACGGTCCCGGCGGTGCGGGCCAGGTAGACCGACGCGCCGAAGGTCTCCGCGCCGGTGTACTCGAAGACGATGTGCGGATCCTCGCCGGCCGTCGCCCGGATCCGCTGGCCCAGCGCCCGCCAGGTGGCCGGGTCACGCATGCCGTCCGGGCCCGCCGGCAGCGTGTTCCGGTCGACCACATGGCGGCAGCCGAGCCGCTCCAGCAGCTCGGCCTTGGCCGGCGAGCCGACCACGGCCACCGGGATGCCGCCGCCGGCCAGCACCAGCTGGACGGCGTACCCGCCCAGGCCGCCGGCGGCGCCCCAGATCAACACCACGTCGCCCTGCTTCATCAGGGCGCCGCGCGGGCTCACCAGCATCCGGTACGCGGTCGAGGCGCACAGCGTGCTGGCGGCCGCCTCCTCCCAGGTCAGGTGCTCCGGCTTGGGCAGCAGCTGGCTCGCCTTGACGACGGCGAAATCGGCCAGCCCGCCGAAGTTCGTCTCGAACCCCCAGGCCCGCTGGTCCCCGGTCATCGCGTCCTGATGGGTAACCGGATCCTCACTGTCCACATAGGCCGGCGCGACCACCACCCGCTCGCCGACCGACCAGCGCCGCACGCCGGAACCCACCCGCACCACGACGCCGGCCGCGTCCGAGCCGATGACGTGGTACGGCTGGTCGTGCCGCGCACCCCACGGATCCTGGCGGCCCAGCCGGGCGAGGAAGGCGAAGGTGGGCACCGGCAGGAAGGTCGCCGACCAGACCGTGTTGAAGTTGATGCCGGAGGCCAGCACGGCGATCAGCACCTCGTCCGGGGCGAGCCGCGGCATCGGCACCTCGCCGACGTGCAGGGAACGACGGACGTCCGGGTCGTCGTCACCGGAGAAGATGCCGACGTCCTCCCGTCGCAGGTGCGCGGCGCGGATCCGCGCGGGCACCGGGCAGGCGAGCAGTTCCGCCGCTGACGCATCGGCCAGCACGGCTTCGGCGAGTTCGGACATGTGCGACTCCTTGCTCGGATGCGGAACGCCGGTCACAGCAGCCGGCGCAGGTCCGCCGCGATCGTGTCCACCGCGGGCGGGTCGAGGAGATTCAGGTGGTGCCCGGTGACCGGCACGATCCGCAGCTCGGCGCACCAGCGGTCCCAGCCACGGGCGGCGTCGGTGTGCTCATACCGCGGATCCCGCACCGCCCAGGGCGTCGGCAGGGTGCAGCGGTAGAGCGTCACCGGCCCGCGGTACGGCCCGGGCAGGTAGTCGTCGAGCGCCCGGGTGTCCAGGTGCGAATCGATCTGGTGGCGCAGCACGGCCGGCGGCAGGCGCTCGGTCAGGCCCACCCGGTCCATCTCCGCGAGGACGACCTCGAACTGCTCGTCACCGGGCAACCCGCGCAACCGGGCCGGTGCCACGTCGACGGGCACCCGGTAGGTTTCCCGCAGATAGCGCAGGAAGCCGAGGAACCGCTCGGTGAGCAGGTGCGCGGCCCGCTCGGCGGACACCGGCGCCGGGAGCCCGGCGTCGATGAGAACCAGCGCGTCCACCCGCTCGCCGGCGGCGACGAGCAGGCGCGCCGTCTCAAAGGCGAGCACGCCCCCGAACGACCAGCCCCCCAACCGGTACGGGCCGGCCGGGCACACCTCGCGGATCAGGCCGGCGTAGCGGGCGGCGCGCTCGGGCACCGACCCCCCTTCGCCGAACCGCTCCAGCCCGTACACCGGCTGGTCCGGGCCGAGCAGCTCGGCCAGCTGCCGGTACACGAAGGTGCTGCCGCCGGCGGGATGGGCCAGGAACAGCGGCGGGCGCCCGCCGCCGGCGACCCGCAGGGGGCGAACCGGGCCGCTCGCACCGACCTCGGCCTGCTCGGCCGCGCGCAGCGGCACGGCGAGGGCCCGCGGGGTGGGGTCGGCGAGCAGTTCGGCGAGTCGCACGTCGGCGCCGTAACCGGTCCGGGCCGCCTCGGCGATCCGGACCAGGTCCCCCTGCGGTACGACGGCACGCCAGCCGATGCCCGGCACGGCCCGGCCGAGGACGGTCTCGAACAGCCGGATCGCCGCCCGTTCCGCGGCGTCCCGGGCGTCGACCCCGCCGGCCTCGGCCGGCGCACCCTCGGCCGAAGCCGCCTCGGGCCGGGCATCCTGGGCCGGAGTCTTCTCGGGCCGGGCGTTCTTGGCCGGGGTCTTCTCGGGAGGGTCGCCGGCGACGAGAGGCGCCTCGGGCGGGGCGTTCTCGGCCAAGCGCGGGTGCGGAGGTTCTGTCCGGAATGGAACTCGCGGGGTGGGCGGGGTGTGGTCCGGTTCGTGGGTCGCCTGGTCGGTGGATCTTGTCGCGGGTGGCGTTGCCGGGTTGCTGCTCAGATCTTGGAGCGATGCGGTGCGCTCCGCACCCCAGCGCTCCAAGGTCTCGCCAGGCGGCGGGGGTATGAGCTGTTTGCGAGGTTTGGAGCCGGAGTGCGGGACCGGCTGCTCAGAATGTGGAAGTGATGCTCGATATGCGGGAGGGTGCCCATGAATTGGACGTGGTTCCCGAATGGAGAGACCGTCAGGGGCGGAAGTGGCGGGCCTCGTCGCGGGAGGCGATTCCGACGAGTCGCTCAGGACCTCCGGGTCGGGGGCCGCTTCGAGCGAGGCACTCTCGGATAGGGCCTCCTCGGAGGATGCCGCCGGAGGCGGGGACGGCGCGGTGCCGGGCGGGCGCTCGCCCGGGGCGATCCCGAGGGCGGCGGTCAGGGCTGTCGTCAGGTCGGCCAGCGTGGCGCCACGGACCAGGGCCGCGGTGGGCAGCGCGGCGCCGAGGTCCAGCTCGACCAGGCTCTTGATCCGGATCGCGGCGAGCGAGTCCAGGCCGGCGTCCACCAGCGGCGCGTCCGGCGAGGGCGCCTGCGGCATGCCGAGCACGGCCGCGACGTGGTGGGCGAGCCGATCGCCGATAGCGCGCACCGCCTCGGCCGGTGGGAGGGCCCGGATCCGTTCGGCGCCGGGCCACCCCGGCTTCCCGGCGGGCGGCCAGCCACCGCCGGATGCCACCGACGCCGCGGTCAGCCCGGCTGTCCCGGTCAGCGCGGCTGCCGCCGTCAGCCCAGGTCCTCCGGTCAGCCCAGGTCCCCCGGTCAGCCCAGGTCCCCCGGTCAGCCCAGGTCCCCCGGTCAGCCCAGGTGCCCCAGCCAGCGTGGCTGCCGCTCGCGATTCGGCTGCCGCGGTCAGCTCGGCGAAGAACGGCAGGCGGCCGGCCTCCGGGAAGACGGCCAGCGCCGCGGCCGGGTCGAAGTGCAGCGCCCCGACGGTGCACGGGGTGCGGGAGAGCAGCCCGGCCAGGGCCGCGATGCCCTCGTCCGGTTCGATCGGGTCCAGCCCGGGCAGGCGCACGCCCGCCGCGCCGCCGAGGCCCGACCAGGTGCCCCAGTTGATCGAGGTAGCGGGCACACCGTGCGCCCGCTGCCACCGGGCGAAGGCGTCCAGCCAGGCGTTCGCGGTCGCGTACGCCACCTGGCCGGGCGAGCCGAGCAGGGCCGCCGCCGACGAGAACGTCACCCACCAGTCCAGCTCGGCGCCCGCCGCCACGACGGCGGTGTGCAGGCGCCAGGCGCCGAGAACCTTCGGCGCCCAGACCTCGGCGAGATGCCCCGCCGCCAGCTGGGACACCAGGCCGTCGCGCAGCACCCCCGCCGCGTGCACGACGCCGGTCAACTCGCCCCCGGCCGCCGCGACCAGCCGGGTGGCCACCCCGTCGTCGGCGAGGTCGCCGAGCAGCACCCGCACGTCGACCCCGGAGCGACGCAACGCGTCGATGGCCCGTTCCGCGTGCCCGGCCGGGCCGGACCGGCCGACCAGCACCAGCCGGCCCGCACCGGCCGCCGCCAGCCACTGCGCGACGCGCAGCCCGAGACCGCCGTAGCCCCCGGTGATCAGGTACGCCCCGCCCGCCCGTACCGGTGGCCGGAAACGCCGGGCCGGCGCCGGAACGCGGGCCAGCCGGGCCGCCCAGCGCTGCCCGTCCCGCCACGCGACCTCATCGTCCCCGCTGCCGGCGGCGAGCTCGGATCGCAGCCGCGCCGCCTGGGTAGCAGGGTCCTCGTCCGGATCGAGATCCAGCCAGGTGGTGCGCGTCAGCGGTTGCTCGAAGGCGAGCGTGCGGACCAGCCCGCGGACCCAGGCGAGGTCCGGCAGGCCCGGCTCGGCCGGTCCAACGGCCGCGCCACCCCGCGTGACCAGCAACAACCGCCGGGCAGCAGCGGCGGCCGCGCGCACGGCCCAGCCGGCGAACCGCAGTGCGGCCGCCGGATCGGGCAGCGCGCCGACGGGCGGGACGATCAGGACCAGGTCCCGGTCCGGCGAGGACTCATCCAGCGCCGCACACCGCACACCGACCGACGCCGGGTCACCCAGGCCAACCGACACCACCGGGTCACCCTCCCCGTCCATGAGGATGGCATCGACCAGTGGGTCGCCGGCCTCGCCGAGCAGCGTGACCGGGCCGGCCACGCCGGCCGGGGGTGCCGGCTGTTCCCACCACGTCGGGGCGAGCAACTCGCCCAGCAGGGCCGGTCCCGCAGCGCCGGCCGGGCCGTCGGGCACGGTCGGCACCTCCTCGATCCAGTGCCGCTCGCCGCGCCACGGCGGTGCCGGCAGGTCGAGGATCGTGGCCGAGGTGGCCGGTACCCGGTGTCCGTTCGCGCAGAGGGTCGCCAGGTTGCGGCCGAAGGCGTCCGGATCATCGCGGCGCAGCGTTCCGGTCACCAGCGGGTCGGCGGTGCCCGCCGCCGCCAGTGTCTGGCCGATCGGGCGGAGCAGCACCGGATGTGGCGAGATCTCCAGGAAGAAGGCGAAGCCGGCGTCGGCCGCGCGCCGCACCGCGTCGGCCAGCCGCACCGGCTTCCGCAGGTTCGCCAGCCAGTATCCGGCGTCCAGCGCCGGCGTCCCGGCCGTGACCGTGGAGTAGAAGGGCAGCCTCGGCTCGCTCGGCCGCAGTCCGCGCAGCGCGTCGTGCAACTCCGGCAGCAGCCAGTCCACCGCCGGCGAGTGCCCGGCGCCCTCCGTGGTCACCGTACGTACCGCGCGGTCCTGTGCCGCCGCCCGCGCGGTCAGCGTGGCCACCGCTTCCGGCGGGCCGGTGACCACGAGCTGGCGGGGTGCGGCCAGCACGGCCACGGACACCTGCGGCAGGTCGCCGGTCAGCTCGCCGAGTTCCTCCTCGGACAGTTCCATGACGGCCATGGCACCCGGTCCGACGCGGGCGAGCAGGCCCGCCCGGGCGGTGATCAGCCGCACGCCGTCCACGGGCGACAGCGCGCCCGCCACGACCGCCGCGGCCACCTCGCCCATCGAGTGGCCGATCACGGCGGCCGGACGCAGGCCGTACCGGCGCCAGAGCGCGGCGAGCGCCACCTGCAGCCCGAACGTGACGGGCTGGGCCAGCGCCACGGACAGCCGGGCGTCACCGCTCAGCGCTTCGCGCAGGCCCAGGCCGAGTTCGGCGTGGAAGGCGGGGGCCAGTTCGTCGACCGCGGCCCCGAATGCCGGCTCGGTCTCCAGCAGCGCGCGGCCCATGCCCGGCCAGTGCGCGCCGTACCCGGAGAAGACCAAGACGCCGCCCTCGGCGGCGCGGTCACCGCCGCCGAGGGCCAGCGCGGGATGGGCCCGCCCGGCGCCGGCGGCGGATAGCCCCGCCACCAGCGTGCCGGTGTCCCGGGCGACCACCACGGCCCGGGCAGGCCCGCGCTCACCTCGCCGCATCAGCGTGCCGGCGACGTCCCCGGGCAGGTCGCGGCCCGGGCGGGCCGCCAGCCAGGCCGCCAGCGAGCCGGCCTGATCGCGGACCCGTTCCGGGTCGCGGTCGGCGACGACACACACCACGGTCCGATCCGACAGGTCCTCCGCACGGACAGGACCCGGCAGGTCCTCCGCACGGACAAGATCCAGCAGGTCCTCCGCACGGACAGGATCCGGCGCCGCCGCCGCGGCCACCCCGGCGTCCGGGAAGCGATCCGCACCAGCGACGCCCTCTCCCGCAGCCGGGAAACAATCCGCACCAGCGACGCCCTCTCCCACAGCCGGGAAACGATCCGCACCAGCGCCCCCTCCCGCGGCCGGGAACGCGCTCGGGTCCGCCGCGGCGGACCGCCCGGCGGCCGGTGACACGCCGGGTGCCGGTGGGAATGCCTCGAGGACCAGGTGCGCGTTGGTTCCGCCGAAGCCGAAGGCGGACACCCCGGCGCGGGCCGGCCGGTCGCCGGCCGGCAGTGGTTGCGCCGCCACCGGCACCCGCAGCCCCCACTCGGCCATCGGGATGTGCGGGTTGGTGCGGCTCGCGTGCAGCGTGTGCGGGACGGTGCCGTGGTGCAGGGCGAGCACGGCCGTGATGAAGCCGGCGACGCCCGCGGCGGCCTCCAGGTGCCCCAGCCGGGACTTGACCGAGCCGATGAGCAGGGGGCCGTCGGCGGGACGGCCGGCACCACAGACCGTGCCCAGGGCGCCGGCCTCGATCGGGTCGCCCAGCGGGGTGCCGGTGCCGTGCGCCTCCACGTAGTCCACCGTCGACGCGGGGCAGCCGGCGTCCGCGTACGCCCGGCGCAGCAACGCCTCCTGCGCTCGCGGGTTCGGCGCCACCAGGCCGTTCGATCGCCCGTCGGAGTTCACCGCGCCGCCGCGCAGCACGGCGAGCACCCGGTCCCCGTCGCGTACCGCGTCGGTCAGCCGCTTGAGCACCACCACGCCGCAGCCCTCGCCCCGGACGATGCCGTCCGCGTCGGCGGAGAACGGCCGGCACCGGCCGCCGGCGGCCACGCCCGCCGGCCCGCCCGAACGCCACCGTGAGGGCTGGGTCGAGCATCAGGCTGACGCCCGCGGCCAGGGCCAGGTCCGTCTCGCCGCTGCGCAGGTCCCGTGCCGCGAGATGGATGGCCACCAGCGACGAGGAGCAGGCGGTGTCGACCGCCAGACTCGGGCCGCGCGCGTCCAGCAGGTACGACAGCCGGTTCGCCGCGATGCTCAGCGCGCCGCCGGTCGCGGTCCAGCCTTCCACCCGTTCCAGCACCGCCGTCGTCAGATGGGCGTACTCGCTGGCGCAGATTCCCACGTACACGCCGGTGCGGCTGCCGCGCAGCGCGGCCGGGTCGAGTGCGGCGTGCGCCAGCGCGTCCCACGCCACCTCGAGCAGCAGCCGCTGCTGCGGGTCCATCAACCGGGCCTCGCCCGCGGCGATGCCGAAGAACCCGGCGTCGAAGCGGGCCACGTCGTCGAGGAAGCCGCCCCACCGCCCGGGGCCCCGCAGCAGGTGGCCGGCGGAGCCCGGCAGTGGGTCGCCGGCGGGCCGCCGGTGCCACCGGTCCGGCGGGACCGTACGCACCGCGTCCCGGCCGTCCATCAGCAGCCGCCACAGTCGTTCCGGGTCGTCGGCGCCGCCGGGGAACCGGCAGCCCAGCCCGATCACGGCGACCGGTTGGTGATCCCGTGCGGCCGCCCCGGCGTACGGCTTCTCCCCGCCCGGCGCGGCGGTCATCGCCCGCACGATCGCGTTGATCGTCGGGTGTTCCCAGAGCAGGGTGGGCGGCAGGGGCCGGCCCAGCCGCAGCTCCAGCCGCCCGGCCAGTTCCACGGCGTCCACCGACGAGATGCCGAACTCCACCAGCGGGCAGTCGCGATCGATCTCGCCGGTGTCCAGGCCGCAGCGGTGCGCCACCCACGCCGCCAGGGCGGCGGCGAGCGGCAAGTCCTCGGGCAGATCGTCAGGCATCGGTGGCACCCCCGCGCCGCGCCGCGCCGCGCACCGTGGCGTCAGCGGGCCCGGCAGGCTCTGTCGCGGCGCCAGGAAGCCCAGTCGCAGCACCGGCAAGCTCTGTCGCGGCGCCAGCAGGCGCTAGCGCGGTGCCGGCGGGCCGGGAGTAGTGCCCGTCCAGATATCGGGTTCGGCACCCGGTGCGGGAGACCTTTCCGCTGGTGGTCCGGGCGAGGCTGCCCGGCTCGGCGAGCACGACGTCGTGCAGCGCCAGGTCGTGGTGCTGCCAGACCGCCAGCCGGACGGCGCGGGTGAGCTCGGCCGGCCGCCAGTCCCCGGCGCCGGCCCACCGGGACCGCTCGGCCACCACGACCGGGCGCTCGCCGTCGTCGGCCGGCACGGTGAAGACGGCCACCCGGCCCAGCGCCGGGCAGGCCTCGGCCACCGTCTCCTCGACGTCCTGCGGGTAGTGGTTGCGGCCGGCGACGATCAGCAGGTCCTTGCGCCGGCCGGTGATGTAGAGCTCGCCGTCGTGGAGCACGCCCAGGTCGCCGGTGCGCAGCCACGGCGCCGCGGGCAGCCCGTCGGGCACCGGGTCGGCGAGCGCGGCGCCGAAGACCTCGGCGCTGCGCTCGGGCCGGCCCCAGTAGCGGTGTGCCACGTTCGGGCCGTGCACCCAGATCTCTCCCACCCGCCCGTCCGGGAGGGCGGTCGCGTGCTCGGGATCCACGATCGCGACGCGCTGGCCGGCCGGGCGGCCGCAGGAGGCCAGCGTGGACCGGTCGGCGTCGGCGCTCACGGGTACGGCCCGCCCGGCGGCCAGCTGGGCCCGGTCGAACGACGCGACGAGGTGCGGCCGGTCGCCGCCGTCGGCGGCGACGAACACGGTCGCCTCGGCCAGCCCGTACGCGGGGCAGAGCGCGTCGGGGGTCCAGGCCGGTGCCGGCCGCGCGCAGCCGGTCCGTGAAGCGTTCGAGCGTCGCCGGGCGGACCGGTTCGGCCCCGTTGAGCCACAGGAACACTCCGCTCAGGTCCAGCCCGGCCAGGTCGTCGGGGCCGAGCCGGCGCAGACAGTAGTCGTACGCGAAGTTGGGCGCCGCCGTGTACGCGCCGGATCGCCCGGACAGCAGCCGCAGCCACCGCTCCGGTCGCATCAGGAACGCGGCCGGGTCGAAGAACACCGCCTCGGTGCCGGCCCGCAACGGCACCGCGACCGTGGCCAGCAGGCCCATGTCGTGGAACAGCGGCAGCCAGTTCACTCCGGTGATCCGCTCGCGGGCGCCGATCAGCCGGTCGCCGATCTGCGTCGCGTTCGCGGTCAGGTTCCCGTGGGTGATCTCCACGCCGGCCGGCGTCCGGGTCGATCCGGACGAGTACTGCAGGTAGGCCACGTCGTCCCGGCCGGCCGGTGCCGGCCGCCAGCCGGCCGGCGGGGGCGGATCGGCGCCGGCCACGATGACCGCCGCCCGGTGCCGCCGGGCGGCGACGAACGCGTGGACGTCGGCGCTGCTCGCGGGCACGGTCACCACGCACGCCGGCGCGCAGTCGGTGTAGGTCAGGACCAGCCGGTCGGCGTGCCCCGGCAGGTTCGGGGCGAACAGCGGCACCGCGACCGTGCCGGCATACCAGGCCGCGACCAGCGCGACCACGTACTCGATGCCGGACGGCGCGAGGATCGCGACCCGCTCGCCCGGCCCGGCGACCTCGCGCAGCCGCCCGGCCAGCGCGATCGCCTGCCGGTGCAGCTCGCCCCAGGTGCAGCGACGGACCTCGCCGTCCGGGTCGGCCAGAAAGTCGACGAACGTGTACGCCGGGGCGTCGGGCCGGGTACGGGCCCAGGTGGCGAGCCGGTCGAGCAGTGGCTCGCCGCTCCGTGCCACGGCCAACGTCATGGTCCCTCCCCAGGGGGTGGCGCCGCCGCCGGCCGATACCGGCGCGCTGGAGATGGACCGTAACGGCGCCGCGCGGAGCCGGGCATCGAGCTCAACTGCGCCTGTTTGGCCGCGATGTTGTCAGCGCGGTGACACTCCGCACACGGGTCGTTCCCGATCGGTGCAAATTCAGTGACGTTCGTGGATATAATCCGCCGACCCGACTCCTGCCAGCGACAACGCAGCGAAGGAGCACCATGGGCACCGCACCGCTCAGCACGGCCGTGCCGGTCGGCCGCATCCTTCAGCGGGCCGCCGCGAACCTGCGCGCGGACATCGACAAGGTCGCCGAAGACACGATGGACGCCATCGGGGCGAGCATCCCGGAGTACGCGCGCCCCGCCGACGAGACCTACCGCCGTACCCTGCGCGCCGGCGTCGAGCAGGCGCTGTACGGCTTCCTGGGCATCCTGGAGAAGCGCGACGACACGACCTGGCGAGACGTGTACCGGGCGATCGGCGTCGGCGAGATGCGCGAGGGCCGCAGCCTGGACGCCCTGCAGGCGGCCATCCGGATCGGCGCCCGGATCGGCCTGCGGCACTTCGTCGAGTTCGCCGAGTCCGAGTCGCTGACCGCGACCACCGTCGGCTCGCTCGCCGACGCGATCTGGGCGCACGTGGACGACCTCGCGGACGCGGCCACCGACGGCTACGCCGAGGCCCGCGCCGCCGAGGTCGGCGAGCTGGACCGGCGCCGCCGCCGGCTGCTCGACCTGCTGGTGGCCGATCCGCCCGCCGCCGAGGAGGCCATCGGCGCGGCCGCGGCCGCCGCCCGCTGGCAGGTGCCGCGGCGGCTCGCGGCGATCGCGCTCGCACCGGGCGAGGTGCACGCCACCCCGCCGATGCTGCCGCCGGACGTGCTCGCCGACCTGAACCGGGTGCAACCGGCGCTGATCGTGCCCGACCCGAAGAGTCCCGCGCAGATCCGCCTGATGGTCAACTGCCTGCGCCGGTTCCAGGTCGCGGTCGGCCCGGCGGTCCCGCCGGGCGCGGCGGGCGACTCGCTGCGCTGGGCCCGGCGGGCCCTCGACCTGGCCGGTCGCGGCCTCATCGCCGGCGACGGGGTGATCTGGTGCGACGACCACCTAGCGACCCTGACCATCTTCCAGGACGAGGCGCTGCTCGCCGTGGTCGTCGAGCGCCGGCTGGGCCCGCTGACGGGATTCCGCGAGAACCAGCGCGAACCGCTGGCCGACACGCTGCTCTCCTGGTTGCAGCACAACATGAACGCCAACGCGGTCGCCGCCGACCTGCACCTGCACCCGCAGACCGTCCGGCGCCGGCTGCGGCAGCTGGACCGGCTGTTCGGCGACCAGATCCACGACAGCGACGCGCGCTTCGAGCTGGAGATCGCCCTACGGGCGGAGCGGGCCGGCCGGGTGCGAAAGGCCCAGCCCACGAAGCCGGCCGAGCCGCCCCAGCCCGTGCGGCAGGCCGAGCCGGCCCAACGCACGCGGCAAACCGACCCGGCCCAACGCACGCATCGGGCCGAGCAGGCCGTCGCACCACGGCATACCGAACCGGCCGAAGCACCACGCCGGACCGAACCAGCCGTCGCACCACGCCGGACCGAACCAGCCGTCGCGCCACGGCGGGCCGAACCAGCCGTCGCGCCACGGCGGGCCGACCGGGTCACCCGCCCGGCTGTTCCGGGCGTACGCCGAGCGCGTTGAGGGTGCCGGCCAGCATCGCGTAGTGGCCGACGAGCAGGCACAGTTCGATGAGCTCTCGCTCGTCGTAGGTCTCGCGCAGCCGTGCCCAGACCGCTTCGTCGAGCGTCCGGTCCGTGCTGAGCTGGTCCGCCGCGCGGAGCAGCGCCCACTGGTGCGTGCTCCAGCCGGGCGCGTCCGGTCCGGCGCCGACCCGTTCGATCTGCTCGTCCGTGAGGCCGGCGCGCCGTGCCAGCCGGACGTGCTGATACCACTCGTAGTCGCTGCCGCAGCCGACCGCGACCCGCAGGATCACCAGTTCCGCGTCGGCCCGGTCCAGCGTGCCGTAGGGCATCAGCCGCGCGGCGAAGCGCAGCCAGGCGCGGAACAACCGGCGATGCCGGCCCAGGGTGGTGAAGACGTTGAGCACCGGGGTGCCGAAGCGCCACGCGGCGGCGCGGCACAGCGCGGCGTTGAGGGCGCCGAGCTCCGCCCGCGTGCCCGGCGGGACGCGCGGGCGCGCCGGGCGGCGGGCCGGCGCCGGGAACGGGATCACTCCGGCTGCCGGGTGGTCAGTGGGGCGGCCTCGGACCGGGCGATCGCCAGCGTCTCCGGCAGGCCGCGCCGGGAGCCGAGGTCGACGAGCCGCTGCGCGACCGTCCGTACCGGCAGCACCGCCGCGACCCAGCCGGGCGCGACCACCCGGCGGGCCCGGCGGGCGACACCGCGCTCGATCGCGTCGACCGCCGCCTCGACCGGCGCCACCCGGGCGAAGGGTAGCTCCGGGAGCCGGCCCGCGGCCTCGGTGCCGAATCCCCGCTCGGTCATGTCGGTGGCGATCTTCGCGAAGTAGGCGACGCCGACCCGGGCGCCGGTGGCGTGCAGCTCGATGCGGAGCGTGTCGGCGAGCGCCTCGACGGCCGCCTTCGAGGCGCTGTAGGCACCGAGCAGCGGCGCGTGCAGCGCCGCGGCCAGCGAGGCCACCGCGAGGGCGTACCCGCCGGGATGGGCGATGTGCGGCGCCGCCGCCCGCAGCGTGTAGTACGCGCCGAACAGGTTGACCCGCACGGTGCGCTCGAAGATCGCCGGGTCTCCCCCGGCCAGCGGCAACTGCGCGGCCACCCCGGCGTTGGCGATCACCACGTCGAGCCCGCCCAGCTCACCGGCGCACGCCGCCACCGCCGCGTCCACTTGACCGCGGTCGGCGACGTCGCATTCGTACCAGGGCGCCCCGCCGCATGCCGCGGCGACCTCACCGAGCCGCTCCGCTTCCAGCCCGGCCAGCGCGACCCGCGCGCCGCGTTCGTGCAACCGTCGCGCGGCCGCCGCGCCGATGCCCCGCGCCGCCCCGGTCAGGAGCACGCGGCGGCCGGCCAACGCCGTCGGGTTCCGCACCATTCCACCATCCTCGGTCAGCGACCGCCCGCCCGCTACCGCGCGGCGGCGAAACGGGCGAGGTTGCCGGAGACGATCTCCGGCCGGCCGGAGTTCTGCACCGGCGCCGCCGTCAGCACGTCCAGGTGCTCGTAGCCCGGTGCGACCACCACGTTGAACTCCGGCGGGAGGGTGCGGCCCGCGAGCAGCCCGTTGCCGGCAAGCAGGGTGATGATCGGACGCGCGGTGAGCCCCGCGGGATGGGCCACGAACCCCTTGATCTGCGGGGCCGTGCTCTGCTGGATGTCGGTGACCAGCTTGGTCGGGAAGTACTGCTCGGTGAAGTCGAGCGGGTGCTCGGCCAGGCTGCGGGCGAGTTGCTGCAGGTCGGTCACCTCCTCGGCGGGGGTGCTGAACAGCCGGCCGGCCGAGGTCCGGTATCCCGGGTCGTCCGGCGCGCCGATCCGGTCGTAGTTTCGCCAGGTGTACAGCGGCCCGCGGGGCTCGTCCGGGATCGCCATCGGCCGGGTGCCGAGCAGCCCGGCGAGCGGGCCCAGCGCCGGGTCCCGCACGACGTCGTTCGGCACCGGGAAGTTCTTGTCGGCGATCCGCCCACCGTCGAAGAAGCCGGTGCTGGCCGTCATGAACGACAGCGGCTGGGAGTTGTCGTCCATCAGGCTGCCCAGCACCGCCGCGTTGGTCAGGTGGAAGTCACGCACCGACGGCGATCCGGTCAGGAACGTGCCGAAGTCCTTCGAGAACAGGATGCGCTGGGTGGTGTCGATGTTGGGGTTCGACGGAAGCGCCGGCAGCAGCGTCTCGCCGTCCGGATCGGTGCGGGCGGCCAGCCCGGTGATCGCGAGCAGGTTCATGGTCTCCGCGTTGATCAGCGTGGGCGCGGAGACGGTGCGGGGCAGCACGCCGCTGATCAGTCCCGCCTGGACGGCCGCGTAGCCCAGGCCCACGTCCGGCAGCGTCCCCTCCGGCATCGACCCGCTCAGGTCGGCCAGCGAGGTCGAGATGGTGGTGTCGAGCGCGAAGTAGCCGGCGCACTGGCGGTATCCGGCGTCGGCCGTCGTGCCGGGGTCGCCGTCGAAGTCCCACACCGCGAAGTAGCCGGTGATGACGCCGCCCAGCGAGTGCCCGCCGCACTGCACCTTGCGCTCGCGCGCCGCCTGGTCCGGCAGTTCGGCGACGAGCAGGTCGTACTGGTCGCGGACGGTCTGCTCCAGGCCGACGCGGGCCAGCCAGGGCAGCCGCGCGTTGTCGAGGAAGCCGGCGAACCGCCGGCCGTCGACGGCCTCGCCGCCGTAGTAGTAGTCGACGGCGACCCGCGAGTCGCCGGCCGCCAGCCCGGCCCGGATGCCGGCGTGGTCCTCGAGGCAGTTGGACCGCCGGTCCAGCGCCCAGAACTCGATGTGGCTGCCCAGCCGGGCGGCCGCCACGATCGTGCCGCGGGCGACGCTGTCGAACGCGCCGGCGCCCTCCAGGATGCCCGGCTGCGCCACGAGAATCCGGTCGGCCCGGGCCGACTGCGCCGGCCCGCCGCGATGGCGGTACCGCAGGTAGCGCAGCCAGTCGCAGCCGGGCGGGTGCGGCCCGGCCGACGCCGGCAGGGGTATCCGCACGGCGACCTCGGTCTCCAGCACGTCGGTGACCGGGCTGCCGCCGGCGACGGGGACTTCCGTACGCGGGACGGCGGCCCGCCCGGCCGGTGCGTGCACCAGCACCCCCGGCAGCAGCAGTGCGAGGACGACCAGCCCTTTCGATGTCGCGTGGCGCATGAGACCTCCCTCTCCGGAACGGTGAGTTCGGTATATCAACGCCATCGACGGCCGTCGTCGTCCTCCGGTGACACCTCCGGGCACCGGCGTTGTCACGCGCCGGTGTGCCCGTACCGGATCGGGCCTTAGCCCGGCTGCCGGACCGGCAGGATGATCGCCGAGGGGTGTGCCGGGCCATGGTGGACGGTCTGGTCGGCGGCGCGCATCGTGGTGGCCGTGGCGCGCGGCTCGCCGGTGCCGGGGTTGCGGGCGTAGCGCGGGAAGGCGCCGCTGGAGACCTGGACCCGGATCCGGTGGCCGCGCTTGAAGCGGTGCGCGGTGGGCCAGAGCCGGACGTCGGCGCGGGTGGTCTCGTCGGCGCCGGTCAGGCCGGTCAGGCCGTCGCAGACGTTTGTCGAACGGCCGCCCGGGTCGACGTCGCAGAGCCGGACGAAGACGTCGGCGTGCGGCAGGCTGGACCGGAACCAGATCTCGGCGCTGACCTCGCCGACGACCTCGACGTCCTCGTCGAGGACCGCGGTGGTGTAGGTGAGCACGTCCGCGCGGGCCTCCAGCGCGGTGTTGTCGACGCGGCCGCTGTCGCGGACCATGCGCACGCCGCCGACCGCGGGCGTCGGGTCCGCCGGGTCGTAGCGGTATTCGTCGGGCGCCGACGCCCCGGCCGGCTCGCCGGACAGCGCGCCGCCGGGCCAGAGGTGGAGCCGCCGCTCCGGGTAGCCGGCCGGTGGCCACGCCGCGAAGTCACGCCAGGCCTCCTCGCCCGTCACGAACAGCCGCACCGGCGCACGCTCCGGTGGCTGCTCGCCGCGGGCGTGGGCGAGCCCGAACTCGACGGCCTCGGTGATCGCCGTGCCGTCACCGGAGGTGTGCGTCCAGGGCCCGATGGTCAGCCGGGCCGGGCGCCCCGCCTGCTGGAGGATCTGGAAGTCGCGGAGCTGGCCCGGCAGGAAGATGTCGTACCAGCCACCGATCGAGCTGACCGGCACGCTCACCTCGGCCACCCGGTGCCGGTGGTCGATGCCGGCCCAGCGCGGGTCGGCCGCATCGTGGGCCAGGATGTCCTGGATGTAGTCGGAGCGATGGCCGATGGCGGCGACGTCGGCCCGGTTGAGCGGAAGCGTGAACAGCGCGCGGCCGGTCTTCTTCGCCTGGACCGGCTGCCGGAGCAGCGCCCAGCGGCGTTCCTGGCCGGCGACCAGCACGCCCCACCCGAACGGGGTCTCCAGCGAGGTGCCGTTCTCGCGCAGGAACTCCAGCGTCAGCGCCGACTCGGTGACCTGCGGGATCATCGCCTTGACCTGCGGCGGCAGCTGGTCGGCGACGGCCCACTGCACGTACCCGAGGTAGCTCAGCCCGACCAGGACCATCGAGTCGCCGAACCAGGGCTGCCGCACCACCCAGTCCAGGGTCGCCAGGCCGTCCTCGCGCTCCTGCCGCATGGGGTCGAGGCTCCCGCCGGAGCCGAAGCCACCCCGGGTGCTCTGGATCAGCACCTGGTAGCCGCGTTCGGCCAGCGGCCGGGCCATGCTCAAGGCGATCAACCCCCGACCGTACGGGCACCGCAGCAGCGCGGTCGGCAGCCCCTCGCCCCCGCCACGTGGCGCCCACCGGTCCGCCAGCAACTCGACCCCGTCGGGCATCGGCACCCGGAGATCCCGCTGCACGACCAGATCCCGGGTCACCGGCGGGGACAGCTTCAGCTGGCGCTGCAGGAGGTGGCTGATCAGATTCACCGGTGGTTCTCCTTGTTCCGCGCGTTGGCCTGCGCGATGGGGGCGGCGGCGACGGACATCATCCGCAGGAGCCGGTCGGCGAACTCGGCGGGATCGAGCGGATCCTCGCCCTCCACCACCCAGGTGTTGAACAACGCGGCCCCGGCACCGGTCAGGCCGACGGCCAGGTCCTCGACCGTCCGCGGATCGAGCCGGTCGCCGAAGAGCCGGTGCACGGCCTGCCGGTTGGCCGGAACGAGCAGCCCGGTCAGTGTCTTGTTCAGCGCGAAGGCGCACGAGCCGGTCAGCATGGCCCGGTAGAACCCCCGGTGGCCGGCGAAATGCCGCGCCATCGCCAGCGGCCGGGCGCGGTCGGTCAACGCGTCGGAGACGTCCACCAGGCAGGGCAGCAACTCGCGGCGCGCGAGGTCGAGCGCGGCCGCCAGCAGCAACTCGTCCCGGTCGCCGAACTGCTGATAGACCAGCTGCCGGCTCACGTCGGCGGCCTCGGCGATGGCCGAGATCGGCACGGCGGTCGTGCCCCGCTCGGCCACGACGGCGATCGCGGCGGCCATGAGAGCGGCCCGCGACCGGCGCACCCGGCGGTCCTGAACGGGAGTCGGCGTCGCCAAGTCGTTGGTCACCCGACAACAATGCAACAGGTGTCAAGAAAAGAGCAAGTGTGAAATTACGGCCGGGCCCGCTGACTGGTCACGGCGCTGCCGACGGCGCCGACGCCCCGCCGCTAGCCGGCTTCGCGGGCAGGACACCGGTCGCTGCGGAGACGGCGGGAGAGTGGCGCAGACGCCCACGCCGGAGGGCCACCCGCATCGCGACGACGCACGCGTCCCGCGCCGTGTCGATCTCTCCGCGCGGATAGGGGTTCGTCAGATTCATCTCGGCGTCCGTGGTGAACGTCGCCTGCCGCCAGGCCACCTCCATCTGACCACCGGCCTGATTCTTCGCCGCCCCCACCAGCAACCGGTACTTGTCGGCGACGCAGGGCGCCTCGATCTGCAACAGTGCCTGGTGATAGGCCAGCCGCGACTGGATCCTGCTGACCTCTTCGGTCAGCTGATGACGCGCCTCGGGTGTGCCGGGCCGGCGGCGAACGCGGTACGGGAGTTCGGCGTAGTCCTCGACGGCGTTCAAGGCCTCGGCGAACCCCTTCGCCTGGCGTTCCCGCTGTGCCGCGCGCTGGCTGAGGACGTACGTGACCGCCGCCGTGATCGCGCTGCCGAGGACCGCGATCACGGCGACGACGACTATCGCCGTCTGCGCGGCCGTCCAGTTGGTCATGTCGGTAGTTCCGTCCACGCCTTTCTCAAGGCGTCGACCGCGAACGTCCCCTGGCGGACAGTCCACTGGTCCGGCCCGGCGCCGTAGATCCGGATCAGACCGTTCTGACAGAGCAGCGAGGAAAACGTCCTGGGATCGTCATGGCAGCATTCGTGCAGCCATTGGAAAGCTCCGTCGACCGCCTGCGGAAGCGTGCCGCACCGGAAGATGCGGTCGGGGACGTTGTACAGAAGACATTCGATGAAATAGGGCGGCACTGCGCTCTTGTCCAACTCCTCCCGCTTGATCGCCCGTCGCCGCAGATGCTTGCAGATCCGGACGACCTGCTTGAACCGGCGGCCGGTGCGAAGGTCCTTCTCATTGCCGTTGTTCAGGTGCTGCTTCGGGAAGTTGACGATGGCCTGCCTGGCCTTGTTCCGGAAGAAGACGCCGTCTTGGTAAATCTCGTGGCCGGGAGCCGGGAAGCCGGAGTAGAGGCGATATTCGATCGCGGGCAGAATATCGGCCGGCACCCGCACCAACGAATCCCAGTCGTGGATACCGGCGCACTTGTCACCCGCCTTGACGAAGAACGACTCGCGCAACGAGGCGAGCACGTCGGTGCGGAATTCCTTCCAGCCGTAGGGATCCTGCTGGTATCGCTCGTTGAAGTTGTCCAGATCATGGTGGTCGAGCGCCGCCACGTTCTCCTCGAAGGGCAACTTGAGGAGCACGACGAGATCCACGTCGCTCGACTGGTTGATGTTGGTCCTGTTCGCGTACGAGCCCTGCAGGAAGACCTCGTAGGGCCGCTCGCCGAGCCGTCGCGCGTATGTCAGCGCATCGCGCAGGACCTCCTCGGTCCAGGAGAGCCTGAACCCGCCGGGCGGCTCGGCCCAGGCGCCCAGGTCCACCGGTTCGAAGCCGGTCACCTTGTCTCCTCACGCCTTACGAGGTCCCGCTTCACACCGGGAAGGAGAGGCGGGCATACCAATCGGGCCGCCCGCGACCGCCGAGCCATCGGTTCCATCGATCGCTCCCGTCGTTGCCGAAGATCACCATCAGGACCGGCGCGCCGTTCGACGCGGCCATCGCTGCCATCGCCCGCTCGTCGTCATCGGACGGCCAGGCGGCGGCCCAGGGATGGGTGTGCCAGGCACCGATGAACTCGACCAGCCGCCGGGTACGGAAGCGCCGATCGTCGGTCGCGTCCCTGGCCTTCGCCGGGTCGAGCACCAGTGCTTCGGCCGAGGCGGTGCTGCCGGCGGGCAGCGCCTGGGCCTCCGTCACCCAGGCGACCCTGGCGGCGTGGTCGATCTGGCCGAGCAGCAGACCACCCGTCTCCACGTCGGCACCTCGCTCTGCGGCCATCCGGATCACCTCGCGACGTACGTCGGCGAAGGCGTGCGGATCGATCCTGACTTCGTAGTGGTTCCTGGTGTCGGTCGACGTCAGCGGTTCGGGCCAGTGCCGGCGATCCGCCGCGCCTCGCCCGGTCGCGGCGGCCGGCGAGCGGACCACCGCCGCCCACCGCTGTGGCGTCGCGGGATGGGCGTCGTCCGGGAGAATCGTCAGCGCCTCGTTGAGCAACGACGAGGCAAAGAACGCCAGGTCAGCGGCCGATCCCCGGTATGTCGGATCCGAGCAGCCCGGCTCCGGCACGAACCTCTCGGTGCGCGGCAGGTCCGGGTGGAACTCGTCGAGCACGTCGGCGAGCATGCTGTCGTCGCTCGCCGAGATGGCGAGCCGCCGCAGGATGTCGTTGCCGGCACCGTTCGCGCCGGCCAGTGCGAGGGTGGCGACCCCGAGCGAGCAGTCGTGGCCCACGACGACCGACAGCAGCGGAGGGCGCGGACCGTCGCGCTCCCAGCGGGTCCGCTCGAGCGCGGCACCGACCGTGTGCGCGGCCGTCGCGTCCACGATCAGATCGACGTCCGGCAGCTCGTCCGGGCGCATGATGACCTCGACCGCGTCCGCGTCGACCGGCTGGATCGACGTGTCCGCGCCCACCCGCGCCAGGTTCAGCGCGAGCACTTGAGCCTTGTTCTGCCCGATGTCGGCCGAGCGGTAGGGCTGGCGCACCAGGATGCCCGGGCGTACGACGCTCTTGTCCACCAGGTGGAGCACCGCAGCGCCGGCACGGACGCAGTACTCGGCTATCGGCCCGCCGAGCCCGCCGCAGCCCAGCAGGAGCACCCGCCGGGATCGCAGCCAGGATACGGGCCGGGTGGTGTCCCGCCGTACGGTATGGGCAGGCCGCTGGTCGTAGACCGGCACCCAGACCACCGGGTCGGTCCGCTTTCCGGCCCGGAATCGGCGATCAGGCGTCTCGACGGTCCACGCCGCCAGGTAGGCGGCACGCGACGGCGCCGCCCGGGGACCCGGTGCGGGGCTGACCATCAGGACCAGTGTCAGCGGTCGGGCATCGGGACGCTCGTCGGCGGTCCACATGCGATCTGTCCGCTCGGCTGCCCACTGGACGGCGGCGTTGAAATCCTGCAGCCCGATCCGCTGATAGGCGATGGCGAACACGAGCCCGCCCCAGCTTCGGGGATAGCTGAACCCGACCTCGTCGGGAAGTCCCAGCACTGTTGCCAGGAACCTCCGGCGGCCGGCACCGCCGGCCGCCGGCAGGGGATCGCCGTGGCTGAGCCAGCCGCGCACCTCGTAGGTATTGCCACCGACGGCCTCGATGACAGCCATCGCGATCCAAGGCCCGCGGTCGGCGGCCAGATGCCTGGGGAGATCGGGACGGACGATCAGCCTCGCCCGCGCCCGGGAGCGCTCGGTGATCGGTGGTTCCAGGACGGGGTCGGCCACGGCAAGCGTGCCGTCTGCCACCGTGCGGAACCATTCGACGAGCCGTTCGGCCAACCCGTGCATTCCGCGGCCCGGATCCCAGTCGTTCTCCGCCAGGTGGAGGCAGATGTTGTCGCCCCAGACCACGTGTGGCAGGCGAGCGAACCTCCGGTGCGGGGTGAACACGAACGGTTGCTGGAGGGGATAGCGGGGTGGCACGAGGATGTTCACCAGCTCGGAAACGCCGAGCGGGACCAACGACTGCCAATCGTCCGGACGCCGGCAGTCGACGACCACACCGATCGCCAGGTATCCGTTGTCGAGAGTGTGTTCGGGCACCTCGACGACCTTGACGCCAGCCTCGGTCAGGCGCTCGACCGCGCGTAACTCTTCGATTGCTTCTCGCTGGCCGGCCGTGGGGAGACCCCTCGCCGCGATCATCGGCAGCCGAAGGTGGCGGGCGCACGTGGGGCTCGGCCCGGTCCGTCGAGCTTCTCAGCGGTGCGTACCAGCCCGACCGCCGCCGCGGCAGCACCCGCACGGACCCCGCTGGTCGAGCCACCGCCCCCGCCGTTTCCTCCGGACGCGCCGCCGCCTCGGCTTTTCCCGCTGCCTACTCCCCCGCCAGATGCGCCTCCGCCGCCGCCTCGACCTCCTCCGCCTCCGCCCCCGCTCCCTCCGGTTGCGCCGCCCCCTCCGAATTTGGGCCGGTTGGATTGCGCGTCCGGGCCAGCGCTGTCAGCACCCGGGCGCCGGTCGCCGGCTGTGTTCTCGCCAGATTCGCCGGACTCTGTCGGGAGCCGACGATATGTCACGGTCATACCTCGATTATGCATTGATCAATTCTTTGTCGAGAGAGGTCAGAATTGACGATCAGTCACGCGCTCGGCCGATCTCCGCATTGCGGCATTGATCATTTGAATTCGATCATCGCGGCCGGATACGCGGCTTTCCTGTCGCGGGCCGCTTGCGGTTCGCGTTCTCCAGGCGGGTCCCGGCAACGTCCCGCCGGACGAGATCGCGGCGCAACTACAGCAACGCCGGGTCTCCGTCGTCCACACTGCGGCGAATGCCATGTCAGGAAGCCGCATAGTGGTGCATCCCACGCTCGGGCGGGGCCTCCCCGCCGTGCGGCGACCGAAGATCGGCCATACGGTCGACGGAAGTTCCGGATCACCGGCAGGCCCGGGGAGGGTTGTCACAGTGCCGATGTATGTACTCCTGACGATTGGCTCGATCCCCGCCGGCCTGCTGGGCACGCTGGCCCTGCTCGCCCGCCGGCGGCGCAGGCAGGCGGGCGAGCCGGCGGGGCGGTCCGTCACGGACGAGCTCGACAACCTGGAGGAACTGGAGGTTCACGCCCGAGCGGTGGCCGTCGCGGCGAAACAGGCCGTCGCGGCAGCCGACGAGGCACATCATCGGGCGGGCCACGCCGTGCGGGTGCTCGACCTGGCGGGATCGCACTACCGCCAGCTCCGCCAGCAGGCGCAGGTCCCCGAACACCCGCTGCGGCTCGTCGAACGGGCAGCGGTGAACGCCTACCGGCACGGCCAACTCTCGGCGGCGGAGCTGAACCGGATCTGGCAGCACACGCAGGCGACGGCCGGTAGCGGCACGCACGGCGCCGACAGCATGCCGGTGGAGTGGGACAGCCGCATGCACGCCGCCCGGCAGCGGTACGAACAAGCCGCGATCGAGGTGACGGACGTGCACAAGCAGGCACAGGTCACGACGATCGCCGCCCGCGTCCTGGCCGAGGAGGCCCGCGCCGCGGAGGCTCACCTGACCGCGGCTCAGCGTTCGACGAGCACCGGGTTGGCCGCGCTCTTCCTGGCCGAGTGAGCCACTCCCCTCCCAAGAGCCGCCTGGCCCGGCTTCTGACTTGACCCTCGACCCGGTCGAGGGCCCACATTGTCTGGGCGACGTCCGGTGGGCGTCTACAAGCGAGGGGGTCTTCCCGTGATTGACCTGGAAGTGCTGCGGCCGATACTGCGAGCCGGCTGGGGAGCGGACACCTGCGACCCGCACGATCTGCATGATTGGCACCAGGACAACCCGGCCCGTGGTCAATGTGGAGTGACGGCGTTGATCGTTCAGGACCTGCTCGGCGGAGAGTTGGTGCTCGGCGAGGTCTTCGTCGGCGAGGCCCGGGTCGGGCACCACTACTGGAATCGGTTGCCCGACGGCCGCGATGTCGACCTCACCGCCGACCAGTTCCACCCGCGAGAAGTCATCGTCGGCGGTCAGGTGCAGCAGCGTCCGCCGGACGCTCCCCGGCGATGCCGCCAGCAGTACGAAACCTTGAGACAGCGCGTCCTCGCCGCGCTGGAGGGCAGCGCCGCATCGGCGACCGCCGAGGGGTGACAGCGCGCGCCGGCCGCGCGCGGCAGCCGGGTCAGAGACCGGCGCGGGAGGTGGGCAGGGTGGCCAGGAGCGCGGGCAGGCCGGCCATGTCGGTGAAGGTGTGCGTGGCGCCGGCCGCCAGCAGCACCTGCGGGGCGCTGTGGGACGGGCTCTCCGGCGGGCAGTAGCCGAAGACCGTGGCTCCGGCGGCCACTCCGGCGCGGACGCCGGTCGGGGTGTCTTCGATCACGGCGGTGCGGGCCGGGTCGACGCCCAGGGCGGCCGCGGCGGCCAGGTAGACGTCGGGTGCCGGCTTGCTGCGGGGTGTCTCCATGCCGCTGAAGATCTTGCCGGCGAACACGGTGTCCAGGCCGACCTTGGCGAGCTGCAGCTCGACCTTGTGGCGGTCGGCGCCGCTGGCGCAGGCCAGGTTGCCGTGCAGGATCCGGTCGATCTCTCGGGCGGCGGCGACCGCGCCGGGGATGGGCAGCAGATCGAGGGTGAGGGCGTCGTTGCGGCGCTTACGGAAGTCGCCGAGCCACTCGTCGGTCACGGTGAAGCCGGTGTGCGCGGTGATCACGGCAGCCTCGTCGCGCAGCGCACGGCCGACGAAGAGCCGGAAGCAGTCGGCTTCGGAGATCTGCCAGCCGAGCTCGTGCAGCATCGCCCGGAGCACGGCGTTCGTGATGCGTTCGGAGTCGACGAGCACCCCGTCGCAGTCGAAGAGCACGGCGTCGAACGGGAGCGCGGCGGTTTCCAGCATGGCGGTGACCCTAACCGCGCATGAATCCGAGGGCCATGACCGAGCGCACACCAGCACGGGCGGTGGGTTGCGGTCGGTCCTGCGCCCGCCCTGGTAGACAGGGCGGGCACGGACACGTCAGCTGGAGCGGTGCCGGATCCACCAGAAGCCGAAGGCGGTCAGCAGGAGGGTGACTCCGAGGTACGCGGAGAGCTCGATCCACTGGAACGGCCAGTAGCGGCCCGCCGGCTGGTACGTGTAGCTGAAGTGCAGATTCTGGCCGGCCGTGCAGGCCATGTTCTCCACCTGCGAACTCTTCTCGCACGCCTTCGCCTGCTGGAGGGTGTACGGGGTGCCGTCGGCGTTGAGCACCTTGGCGTCATCCGTCAGGGACCAGGTGCCGGCCATGGTGTAGCCCATGATCGTGGCGCCGCGGTCGTTGATGCCGAAGGTGTCCGACCGGCTCATCGCGTCCTCGTCGAATGCCACGGTGGTCGTGACGGGCGCCATCAGGTGCTCGCGGAGCACGGTGGGCACGAGCAGCTGCACGATGGCGAACACGGCCAGGGTCAGGGCCATGGCCACCAGCGTGCGGCGGGCGACGAGGCCGATGACGGTGCCGAGGACGAACGCGAAGGCGGCGTAGCCGAGCGGGACGACGTTGCGGGAGGCGAAGCTCACCGCGCCGAAGCGGTCGCCGAGGAACTGGTCGTAGCGGCTCGCGCTCCAGGTGAGCAGGAGGCTGAACAGGCCGGTGACCGCGGCGCTGGCGAGCGTGAGGAGCACCAACTTGGTCGTCAGCCAGCGGGTACGGGTCACGCTCTGGTTCCACACCAGGCGGTCGGTCCGCTCCTCCAGCTCCCGCGTGATCAGCGGCGCGCCCCAGAAGATGCCGATGACCGCGGGAACGGCGATGAGCAGCAGGCCGACGATCAACAGCGGACCGGTGTACGACTCGTCGAAGGCGTGACGCGCGGTGACGCAGTCGCTGGGCTGGCAGCCCAGGACGCCGGCGTAGTCGTCGCGGATGCGGGAGCCGAGGTACACCAGGTAGATCGCGACTGCGATCAGGGCTCCGGCGGCGACCACGGCCTGGGTGCGGAACTGTCGCCAGGTCAGCCAGATCATGCCGCACCGCCGATCGACGCGACCGCGGCCCGGGTCATGTACGCCATGCCCAGGTCCTCCAGGTCGACCGGTTGCGCGCCCGGCGGCGGCGCGGCGTCGGAGCGCACTACGTCCTCGTGGATGCGCTCGGCGCCGGCCGGCACTGCGCCGGCTACCCGGTGGTGCACGGCCAGCAGGTCGTCGACGTCGCCGGCCAGCTGGACCCGGCCCGCGGCCAGCACGATCAGGTGGTCGCAGACCTGTTCCAGATCGCCGAGCAGATGTGAGGACAGCACCACGCTGACGCCGAGCTCGGCGACGAAATCGAGCAGGTCGCGCAGGAACGCGTGGCGGGCCAGCGGGTCGAGCGCGGCGACCGGCTCGTCGAGGATCAGCAGTTCGGCGCGTTTGGCGGCGGCGACGGTGAGGGCGAGCTGGGCCCGTTGCCCGCCGGAGAGCCCGCCGGCCTTCTGCGCGGGGTCGAGGCCGAGCCGCTTCACCCTCCCCTCGGCCAGCGGCTGGTCCCAGCGGGGGTTGAGCCGGGCGCCGAGTCGCAGGTGGTCGCCGACCGACAGGGTGCGGTAGACCGGGGCATCCTGCGCGACGAATCCGACCTTGGCCAGTTGGGCCGCGCTGCCTCCCGGGCGGTTGCCGAGCACCTCGATGCTGCCCGTGGTGGGCGCGATGACCCCGCAGGTCAGGCCCAGCAGCGTGGACTTGCCCGCGCCGTTGGGCCCGACCAGGCCGACGATCCGCCCGGCCGGTACGCGCAGGGTGCAGCCGGCCAGGGCGGTGGTGCGGCCGTACCGTTTGCCGAGCCCCCCGGTTTCGATGACCGGCGTTGTCGCTGTGCTCACGGAACGATCCCCTATCTCGAATGGATGTGGGGGCCAGTTCTAGCCAGGCGGCGGTCACGGCACGGTCAGGGTGTGACCGCGCCGTGACCGTTGTGCGGATAACCTCGCCCGATGAGGGTGCTCGTGGTCGAGGATCAGGTGGTACTCGCCGACTCGGTGGCGCGGGCTCTGCGCCACGAGGGGATGGCGGTCGACGTGGTGTACGACGGCGCCGCCGCACTCCAGCGCGCCGAGGTGCTCGACTACGACGTCGTCGTGCTCGACCGCGACCTGCCCGGCGTGCACGGCGACCAGGTGTGCCGCACGCTGGTCGCCCGGGAGTCGCCCAGCCGCGTGCTGATGCTGACCGCCTCGGGCACCGTCGCGGAGCGGGTCGAGGGCCTCGGCCTGGGCGCCGACGACTACCTACCCAAACCCTTCGCGTACGCCGAGCTGGTGGCCAGGATCCGCGCGGTCGCCCGGCGCTCCCACCCGGCCACCCCACCGGTCCTCGTGCACGGCGACCTGCGGCTCGACCCGCCCCGGCGGATCGCCACCCGTGCCGGGACGCAGCTCGCGCTGAGCCCGAAGGAGTTCGCGGTCCTCGAGCACCTGCTCACCGCCCGGGGCCGGGTGGTCGCCGCGGAGGAACTGCTCGACCGGGTGTGGGACGAGGCCGCCGACCCGTTCACCACGACCGTCAAGGCGACGATGAACCGGCTGCGGGCCAAGCTCGGCGACCCGCCGCTGATCGTCACGGTCGCCCGCGCCGGCTACCGCATCTGACATGCTGGTCAACCGGCTCCGGCGACGCCTCACGCTGCTGTACTGCGCGGCGTCGGTCGCCTCCGGCGTCGTGCTGCTCTTCATCATCACGACGCTGTCCGCCGGCCTGCCGCCTTCCGACGTGCCGGCGCCGGAGGGCGTCTCCGTCGAGCCGGGACACCTGCCCGACTCCCTCCTGGCCCAGCTCAAGGCCTACCGGTCGGACATCCTGCTCCTGCCGGGCGCCGCGCTGGCCATCATGGCCGTGCTCTCGCTGGCGGTGGGCTGGGTGATCGCCGGCCGGATCCTGCGCCCCGTGCGCACGATGACCGGACGCCTGCGGCAGATCTCCGCCCGCAACGTGCACGAGCGGCTCGCGATGACCGGTCCCCACGACGAATTGAAGGATCTCGCCGACACCGTCGACGAGTTGCTCGGCCGGCTGGAGACCGCGCTGGACGGCCACAAACGATTCGTCGCCAACGCCGCACACGAGCTGCGTACCCCGTTGACCGTCGAGCACGCCCTGCTCGAGGAGCCGCTCGCCACGAACGCGACCATCGAGCGGTACCAGGCCAACTTCGAGAGTCTGATCGCGGTCAACCGGGCGCGGGGCCGGCTGCTCGAGTCGCTGCTGACCCTTGCCGGCAGCGAGCACGGCCAGGGCCGGGCGGAGCCGGTCGACCTCGCCGGGCTCGCCGAGCAGGCGGTCCGTGACCGAGCGGCCGAGCTTGACCGGAACGGGCTACGGGTCAAGGCGATGATCAGGCCGGCCACACTGCTCGGCGATCCGGCGCTGATCGGGCGGCTGGTGGCCAACCTGTGCGACAACGCCGTGCACTACAACGTTCCCGGCGGTGTGGTCGAGGTGGCCACCCGCCGCGCCGCGGACCAGGCGCTCCTGGTCGTCACGAACACCGGCCCGGTCGTGCCGCCCGACGAGGTGGACCGGCTGTTCGAGCCGTTCCTGCGCCTGCGGCGGGTGGCCGACGACGGACACCACGGGCTGGGCCTGTCGATCGTACGGGCGATCGCCGTCGCCCACGGCGCCGCGCTCACGGCCCACGCGCACCCCGAGGGCGGGCTCACCGTCGAGATCAGGTTCCTGGCCACACCGTGACTGACGTTGTGGCGCGGTTCCTGCTCGATCCTGAGGGGACATCGACGCCGAGGAACGAGCACGGTGGGTCGTCGTTCTGGCCGACACCCCATCACGACGTCGGCGGGTCCGCCGGCCTGGCGCGCTGCGGGTGGATCGTCTCGTGCCGGGCCAGCATCGCCACGCACTCGACGATCTTCCGGGTGCGCGTCTCGGCCCGCTTGACGGCATTGACCCGGCTGATGAGGGCGAAGCGGTTGGTCTTGCTGAGCACGTCGAACATCGCCTGCGCCGCCGGGTCGGCGGCGATCGCGGCGCGCAGGTCGGCCGGCACCTCCGCTTCCGACGGCGGCGCATAGGCGGCCGTCCACCGCCCGTCGGCCTTCGCGGCGTCCACCGCGGCGCGGCCGGCGGGCAGCATCAGGCCGGCCGCCTCCAACCGGGCCACGTTGGCGACGTTGCGTTGGGACCAGACGCTGCGAGGCCGGCGCGGGGTGAGCCGCCTCCAGGAACTCCCCTCGTCGCGCTTGCGGGCCTGCCCGTCGATCCAGCCGAAGCACAGTGCCTCGTCGACCGCCTGCTGCCAGGTCAGCGTGGTGACGGAGCCGCCCTTCCTGGTCAGGGCGAGCCACACGCCAGGAGAGGCGGTGTGATTGTCCAGCAGCCACGCGCGCAGCGCCGCGCCGTCGGCCACGATCAACTCGTCCAGTTCGATTCCCGCCACCACCGCAGGCTAGTCGAATGATCATGCTGGGTGGCGAGGTGCCCGCGGAGTGACAGAACGCGAGCGACCACCATCCGACCCCTGAGGAGCCAAGCGGTCTGCCCGAACTCCGCTGATCGAGGCCGGCCCTCCCGCCGCACCTTCTCGCCGGCAGGCGTCGGCCCACGACTATCAAGATTGGAGTTCCCGGCCCTTTCGGGAAGCGCCTTTCGCCCGACGCGCGATGGTCGCGCCCATCCACAGCAGGGCGAGATTGACGAGGAATACGGGGGCTAGGGCCGGACCTAAGTCGACGAGATTCGACACTCCACCCCACAGGATCAGCGCCATCGGGATCGAGGCAAGGTAGCTCCCCACGTCGATCATGAGCGCCACGCCGAACCAACGGGCTCGGCCTTGCCATCGTTCGGGATTCGATCGCATGCCGACTCCGATGGCAACGGCCGCAACCACCGCGAGCAACGCAGCTGCCACGAGGGCAACGGGGCTGGTCGTCGCTGCTCGGGATCACGTGGGCCTCTCGACTTGAACGCGTTCAACTATGGGCGAGTGTAGAGAGTTGAGGTCAGCGTGGGCAAGAGATCCTGGTCCGGGCAGAGATGCGGACACCGGGACCGTCGTCATGACCGCCAGGAAGAAGATGTCCCCCTGTACTGATCCGTCCAGCCTTGGGTGCGTTGCTAGGCTCCGGCCATGGGTGTGCAGGCGCTGATCGGGGGGTTGATCGGGCTGGCCTTGATTGGTTGGGGTGTCCGGGCCCTCGTGCGCGATGACGCTCCCGCGGTCAACGCCGCAGGGCGGGTCTGGCGCAGCGCCTTCGAGGCTGCCGTGTTCTGGTTCCTACTGGGGCTAGCTGTCCTGGTCGGCCCCTTCGTCTGGATAGCGGATGCCGGCGGCTGGATGGGGCCCGATGCTGCCTTCTGGGTCCTCTTGTCGCCGGTCCCGTTGGCCGTCCTCGCCATCACGTGGTTCAGGCCCCGCAAGGCCCCGGATCTACGCAGACGGTAGCTGGGTCGCCGCCTCGCGGCTGGGCGGAGGCAGGATCCTGGCCCGCTCGGGTCGGGGCGGCTGCTCAGTCGAGGCAGAATTCGTTGCCCTCGATGTCCTGCATCGCGAGGCACGACTCGTTGACGCCGTCGGCGCGCAGCAGTCGCACGCGTTTCGCGCCGAGCGGGAGCAGTCGTGCGCATTCGGCCTCGAGCGCGGCCAGGCGCTCGTCCCCCACGAGCCCGGTGCCGACCCGCACATCGAGGTGGAGCCGATTCTTGACGACCTTGCCTTCGGGAACGCGCTGAAAGAACAGTCGTGGGCCCACACCTGTGGGGTCCACGCACGCGAACGCCGATCCCTGCCGCTCCGGCGGCAATGCTCGATCGAAGTCGTCCCACGTGGCGAACCCCTGCGGGGGAGGCGGTACGACGTACCCCAGGACCTCGCACCAGAACCGAGCGACGCGCTCAGGCTCCGCGCAATCGAAGGTGACCTGGAACTGCTTGACCGACGCCATCGGTTCACCATAGAGGCGGGGTCTTTCGCCGGCTCCACGGGCCCCGCATACGGCCGGCGCTATCGGCGGTGCCGGGCGAGGGCCGCGTGCAGGACCACCAGCGGAAGCACGCCGATCGCGTACCACACCAGATCGAGGGCGTCGAAGTGAACGCCCAGCACGAGCCGGGCCACCAGGCTGCGTTCGGACAGCTCCGCCGGCAGGCCCGTCAGTTGCAGCATCTCGACAAGCCAGCAGAAGGCGATCGCCGCGACACCGGCCACCCACGGTTCAGCCTCGGGGACCAGGATGAACACGCCCGCGTAGATCATGGCCGCGTACAGTGCTGTTCCCGAATGCTGCGCCAACGCGCCGGAACTGTCGAGCACGCCACCGCCACCGGCCAGCACCCGGATCCCCAGCCCAACCACCAGAAAACCGCCCGCGGTCGCGAGGGCCACCAACCGTGCCCGCCATGCCATGCTCGCCACGGGGCAAGGCTAGTGTCGCCCGGCAAGGCCCGGACCGAGTCGGCCGATTTCCGCCAGCGCCGGACGGCGACTCGCCGCCAGCATGGATGGGTGATCGACAAGAGAGACTCTCCGCTGCGCGACGCTTCGTTCCGCCGCGTGTGGATCGGCGCGACCGTGTCGGCGGCCGGGGACGCCGCCAGCTGGGTCGCGCTCGTCGCGTACGCCTGGGGTTCGACGGACGGCAGCGTGGCGACCCTCGCCGTGCTGTACACGGCGCCCGTGGCGGTCGGCGGCCTGGTCGCCGGCTGGGCCCTGGACCGGTACGACCGCCGGTGGCTGCTCGCCGTGGACAGCCTGGCGCGGGCGGCGGTGTTCGCCACGATCCCGCTGGCCGCCGCCGGGGGCGGGTTGACCGCCGTCCAGCTCTACCTCGTCGCCGCGGTGTACGGGCTGCTGAAGATGACCAGCCTGGCCGGCTTCCCGGCGCTGATCCCCGAGCTGGTGCCCCCGAAGCAGCTGATGGCCGCCAACGCCCTGGAGTCGGCCGGTTTCGGGATCGCCGGCCTGGTCGGGGCGGTCGGCGCCGGTGTCGCGGTGGCCACCGTCGGGCCGGGATACGTGGTGGCCTTCGACGTGCTGAGCTACCTGCTCTTCGCCCTGTGCCTGCTCTCCGCGCGAGTTGGGCCGAGATCCGCCCGGCAGGCGAGGACGGCGGGACCGGCGAAGACCGCCCGGGCCGGCGGTGGGCTCGGGCCGGTGCTGCGGCTGCTGGTGCGGGAGCCGGTGCTGCGCGACACCACGATCATGTTCGCGCTGTTCAACATCGGCGAGGGTGCCCTGCTGGTCCTGCTCCCGGAGCGGGCCGTCGAATACGGGCTCGGCCCCGGCGGGTACGGCTACCTGATAGCGGCCGTGACCGGCGGCGAACTGCTCGCCGCCCTGGCGCTGCTGCGCTGGTCCTGGCGGCCGTCGCTGACGCGGTCGGTGGTGGCGGCGGCGCTGGTGGCCGCGGTCGCCGTGCTCGCCGTGCTGGTGCCGTCCCCGTGGGCCGCGCTGGTGGGTCTGGCCGGGCTGGGTGGCTGCGCGGCGGCGATGACCACCTGGGCGCAGACGCTGCGCATGGGCGCCGCCCCCGCCGAGGCGCATGGGCGGTTGTTCGCGCTACTGCGGACGCTGATGCAGGCCACCCCGCCGCTGGGCGCCGCACTGGCCGCGCTGACCCTGCGGGACGGCGTCGCCGCCACGGTCCTGGCGATCTGCGCGCTGATGGCGGTGCCCGCGCTCGCCTTCGCCCGGGACCTGGCCGCCGCCGGCGACAGCTATCGGACCATGAAAGGCACGCCGCCGGAACCCGACGCCCCCGCCGCCGGCGACCGCTATCGGACCATCGAAGGCGCACCGCCGGAACCCGACGCCCCTGCCGCCGGCGACCGGTATCAGACCGTCGAGGGCACGCCGCCGGAACCCCACGCCCCCGCCGCCGGCGACCGGGCATGATCGCCGGGATGGACCTCGACTTCGAGCGCTGCTACCAGGCCACCCGCAGTCGCGATCCGCGCTTCGACGGGTGGTTCATCGTCGGGGTGCGGACGACCGGGATCTACTGCCGGCCGAGCTGCCCCTCGCCGGTCTGCCCCAAGCCGGCCAACATCACCTTCTACCGCACCGCCGCCGCCGCTCAGCTCGCCGGCCTGCGCGCCTGCAAGCGCTGCCGCCCGGACGCGGTGCCCGGATCGCCGGAGTGGAACACCCGGGCCGACCTCGCCGGGCGGGCGATGCGGTTGATCGCCGACGGTGTCGTCGACCGCGAGGGCGTGCCCGGGCTGGCCCGGCAGCTCGCGGTCAGCGTCCGGCAGCTGCACCGCCTGCTGGTGGACGAGGTCGGTGCCCCGCCGCTCGCCCTGGCCCGCTCGCAGCGGGCGTATCAGGCGAGGCTGCTCATCGAGACCACCCGGATGCCGTTCGGGGAGGTCGCCTTCGCCGCCGGTTTCGCCAGCATCCGGCAGTTCAACGACACCCTCCGCGCCGTCTTCGACGCCACGCCTTCCCGCCTGCGCGCGGCCGTGCGCAGGCGGGAAGGCGTGCACCCGGGCGGCGGCCTCACGCTGCGGTTGGCCCTGCGGCAACCGTACGACCCGTACGGGGTGGTCGAATGGCTCGCGGCCCGCGCGCTGACCGGCGTCGAGGAGTACTCCGACGGCACGTACCGCCGGACGTTGCGGCTGGCCGGCGGGCCCGGCACCGTGACGCTGCGGCCGGCACCCGACCACGTGCACGCGACGTTCCGGCTGACCACCATGGCCGACCTGGGCGCCGCCGTGGCCCGCTGCCGGCGCCTGCTCGACCTGGACGCCGATCCCGGCAGCCAGCTGGCCGTGCTGGCCGCCGACCCGCTCCTCGCACCGCTGGCCGAGGCGCGGCCCGGGCTGCGGCTGCCCGGCACCATGGACGGTGCGGAGACGGCGCTGCGTATCGTGCTCGGCCCTCACGCGCGGACATTGGTCACCGCGCTCGCCGACCCGTTGCCCGGCCCGGACGGCCGGCTGACCCACACGTTTCCGGACCCCGCCGCCGTCGCGGCCGTCGATCTCGCCCTGCCGGCGGCCCGGGCGCGCACGGTACGGGAGCTGGCACAGCGGCTGGCCACCGGTGAGCTGCGCCTGGACGAGGGCGCCGACCGGGCCGAGGTGCGCCGCGGCCTGCTCGCCGTACCCGGTCTCGGTCCCGCCCTGGTCGAGGACCTCATGCTGCACGCGGTCGGCGACCCGGACTCCTTCCCCGCCGCCGACCACAGCCTGCGCGCCGCCGCCGCGGCGCACCAGCTGCCGGCCGACCCGGCCGGTCTCATCCGGCGCGCCGGCCGCTGGCGGCCCTGGCGCGGCTACGGGGCGCACCTGCTCTGGCGGGCCGCTGGCCCTCCCGCCGGCTCGTCAGGCCAATAGCAGCACGATGGCCAGAGCGAACAGCAGGGAGTCGACCCGGTCCAGCAGGCCGCCGGAGCCGGCCAGCCAGGAGGCGGCGTCCTTGGCTCCGGCTCCTCGCTTGATCATCGACTCGAACAGGTCGCCCAGGGGGGCGCCGATGGTGACGGCCGCTACCAGGCCCAGCATGAGTGGTGTGGGCAGGTCCCGGTGGAAGACGCCGAGGATAGCCAAGGTGCCGGTGGCCGCGGCCGCGCCGGCGAGCGTCCCGCTCCAGTGCTTGGCAGGTGACAGCGGGGACAGGCCGGGACCGCCGAGCCGCCGCCCGGCGACGTAGGCGGCGATGTCGCCGACCGACACCGCGGCGAAGACCACCAATGCGTAGGCACCCAGCGGCACCACCGCGGCCAGCGGCGCGAGCCAGATCAGGCCGAGCATGCCGTTGGCCGCCCGCCGCAGACCACCGGTGGCGTCCGCGGCCAGGACCGGGACGGTGCCGACAAGCAGCGCGCCGGCGCCCGCGGCGTGCAGGACATGCCCGGGGCTGAGCAGTGCCGTGCCGATCAGTGCCGTCAACGCGATGGTCAGCGCGGCTCGATCGGGCCACGGGGCCCGCACCAGCGCGCCGAACTCAACGGCGGCGATGCCGGCGGCCACCGCCGCGATCACGGCAGCGCCCGGCGGGCCCAGCCAGAACGCGGCCGTCACCAGGGGAACCCCGATCGCCCAGGCGCACCACCGGTAGACCATGTCGCGCCGCCGGGAGATGGCGACCGCGATCGCGCCGACGGCCAGCGCGGCGGCGAGGTAGGGAACCAGCGTGCCGACGGTGATCATCGTGTTGCGGCACCCGCGGGGCGGAGGGCGGCTGTCACGGCGGCGCGGTAGGCGGCGACGATCCGGGCGTTGCCGGCGGGGTCTTTCACGGCCACCCGGATGGTTCGCCCCTGGAACGCCGGCGACATCGGGGACAGGTCGCGCAGGTACACATCGTCGCGCCGGCAGGCCGCGACGACCTCGGCCGCGCTCGGACCGCCGTCCGGCAGCGTGATCAGGAGGAAGTTGGCCACCGCCTCGTCGATGACGGCGGCCGGGTCGACCGCGCCCAGCGCCGCCGCGAGTTCGGCGCGCAGCACCGTGGTTTCCGCCCAGCGCGCCGCGTAGTACGCCGGGTCGCGAAGGGCCGCGACGGCGGCGAGCTGCGCGGGCAGGCTGACCGGCCACGGCGGCGTCCACCGGCCCAGCGAGGCCGCCGTGGCCGGGTCGCTGATGAGGTACGCCACCCGCATGCCCGACAGGGCGTACATCTTCGACATCGAGGTGCAGACCACGAGGTTGGGCCGCTCGGCCGCCGATGACGCCAGGGACTGGTCCCAGCCGGCGTAGCCCACGTACGCCTCGTCGACCCAGATCCGGGTGCGCGTCGGCACGCGGCGCAGCATGTCGTGCAGTGCCCGCACCGGTAGCTGCCCGCCCGTGGGATTGTTCGGGTTGACCAGCACCGCCAGGTCGTAGTCCGCCCCGGCCAGGGTGTCGGCGAACCGCTCCAGATCGATGCGCCAGCCGTCGGCCGGGCCGATCGCCAGCCGGTCCACCCGGCACCCGATCACCTCCGTGGCCAGATGGGCGTACTCGCCGTAGCTGGGATCGACCAACAGCACCCGGCTCGCCGGCGTGAGCCACTCGCGGAACGCTCGAAACAGCAGGTCCGAGGACCCGGCGCCGAGAGTGAGCGAGCCGGCGGGCACACCGCGGGCCGCGGCGATCCGCGCTCGCAGCCCGTCCGCGGCGACCGGCGGCGAGGTGCGGGCATGCCACGCCGGATCCTCGGCCAGGATCTCCAGAACGCCCGGTGCCGGGGCGAACCAGGCGTCGAGCACATCCGCCGCGACGATCTCCCGGCGGCGGTGCAGGCGGCGGAAGTCGGCACCGATGCCGTCGAACGACGCCCCGCCATGGGCGCAACCGTCCGATCCGGGGCGCATCGGCGCGTCGAGCTGCCAGTCCACGGCGTCACCGAGGCGGTTCAGCACCGGCGCGTACCGGCGCTGGGTGCGATCAGCCAGCGTGGCGACGTCTCCCGCCAGCACGTCGAACGTCACCGCGCCGGCGACCACGGTATGACCCGTCGGGGACAGCCCGGCGGCGCGGTACATTCCGGCCAGCTCGGCCCGGCCCATCGCCACCACCTGCCGGCCGCCCCGGGACTGCACCCAGCGCAGCGCCGCGTACATGAGCACGGCAGCGGCCCCGGTGCCACGCCAGGGCGCCGCGACGGTCAAGATGCGGACCTCGAACACGTCCGGCGCGTCCAGCAGCGGCAAGTCCACCCGGGACAGGTACTTGTCCAGCGACCAGTGGCCGACCCACGGCGGCGTGATACTGACGAATCCGACCGGTGACCCGTCGCAGGTGGCGACGAGATACCCGACGCCGTGATCGTCCAAGTCGTCGCTGAGCCGCCCGGCGGGATCGGTGGAGTGCTGGCCGAGTTCCTCGGCGTACACCGCGTGCCGCAGCCGGAAGATCCAGTCCCGATCCGCCGATGTGCCCAGCCGGACGCCGAGTCGCTGCGAAACCACGATGACCCACCCCTTGATCCATGATCGGGACGGCTGATCACCATGCGTCGGGCCAGCCGTCAGGAATCTAGCCCGCGGGTGCTCCGGCCCGGGATCGCACGAGTACTCACCACTTCCTGAGTTCCCGTACTCAGCGACCGCAGCATCGGCGGGCGGGCCGAATGTCGATTACCAGACGTTCCGGCCGGCACCTGTGACCTGGGTCATACGATTTCGAGACCGAGGGAACGATCCGAGGAGGCCCTCATGCCCGATGGACGCGTCGAAGCATTTGCCCACATCGCGCGGAGCGCACCACACCGGGCGGGCGACAAGGCGCCCGACCTCGAGCCCGTGCAGGACTTCCTGCGCCGGTTCGGCTACCTTCCCGAGGACGGCTACACCCCGGGCATGCTCGACGCCGAGACTTCCACCGCGCTGGCCGCGTACCAGGCACGAAACGCCGTGCCGGTCACCGGTGATTTCGACGAGTCGACCGCCCAGGCCATGACGACGGCGCGGTGCGGGCTGCCGGACCTCGACGACGGCGTCGCGTTCAGCACCCGGTGCAACTGGAACGGCCGCGGCCTGACCTACGCCTTCGACACCGGCAGCACCGACATCGCCGGCAGCGCGGAGTTCCAGGCGATACGGCAGGCGCTGCGCACTTGGACGGCCGCCACCCAGATCGTCTTCACCGAGGTCGGCACGAACCAGAATCCCGACATCCGGATCGGCTGGCGGCCCGCCAACGACCCGGACCACAGCATGGTCGGCGGGGTCCTGGCCCACGCCGACTTCCCGCCGGACTGCGGCATCATCACCAACAACCTCCCCAAGCCGGTGCACTTCGACGACTCCGAGCACACCTGGTCGATCGGGGCCGCGGCCGGCGCGTTCGACGTGGAGACCGTGAGCCTGCACGAGCTGGGGCACATCCTCGGGCTGCAGCACACGTCGGTCAACGGCGCGGTGATGTTCCCCAGCGTCAGCTCCAACTTCACCCTCCGGGTCCTGCAACCCGATGATCGCTCCGGTGCGGAGAGCCTGTACCCACGGCCTCCGAAGGTGACGTCGTGGGGCGCGAACCGCCTCGACATCTTCGGCCTCGGCACCGACCGGGCGATGTACCACAAAGCCTGGACCGGCAACGCCTGGGCACCATCCCCACTCGACTGGGAACGCCTCGGCGGAGTCTTCACCTGAGGACGAGGAGCCGTTGGCCGGCCGGAGGCCGCCCGTGGAGTCGGGTGGGCGGCCTCCGCTCACCTGAGCCGATGCGGCGCCGGGGTGCTGGTCAAGCGGAGACGACCACGCGGTTCCGGCCGCCCTCCTTCGCCTGGTACAGCGCCCGGTCGGCCCGGCCGAGCAGCTCCGCCACCGACATGTCGGTGTCCCGGGAGGCGACGCCGACGCTGACGGTGACCGTGAGCGGACCGGTGTCGGTCTCGATCGGCCGGTCGCCGATCACGGCCCGGAGCC
Organism: Actinoplanes sp. ATCC 53533; assembly: GCF_003947245.1. Lineage (NCBI taxonomy): Bacteria > Bacillati > Actinomycetota > Actinomycetes > Micromonosporales > Micromonosporaceae > Actinoplanes > Actinoplanes sp. ATCC 53533. The sequence continues at coordinate 49,403 of NZ_QHHV01000072.1, forward strand.
GTTCGGCCAGGATGCTCGAGCCGTCGTCGCCGGTGTCCGGCAGCAGCACCGCGAACTCCTCGCCGCCGTACCGGCCGAGCACGTCCGTGCCGCGTACCGTGGCGGCCAGCCGCTGGGCGACCGTGGCGATGACCTGGTCGCCGACCGGGTGGCCGTGCCGGTCGTTGATCTGTTTGAAGTGGTCGATGTCGAGCATCACGACGGTCAGCGGGCCCGACCGGCGGCGGGAGAGCGCCAGCTCGCGCAGGGCCAGCTCGAAGAAGTGGCGGCGGTTGAACAGCCCGGTCAGCCCGTCGGTGGTGGCGAGGCGTTCGACCTGGGCGAACAGGCGCGCGTTCTCGTACGCGGTCATGCCCTGCCCGGCCAGCGCCGTACCGATCTCGATCTGGCCGGCGGAGTAACCGGCCGGGTCCGGGCAGGTGAGCACGGCCAGCCCGACGCTCTCGGCGCGCAGGCGAAGCGGGATGGCGACCCACGGGTTACCGGCGGCCGGGCCGAACGGCGCCGGGGGCGCGACGCCGGCGGCACCGGTCACCGGCTCGGCGGCGGTCAGCAGGCGGGCCAGGTCGGGCTCCGCGTCCGGGCCGGCCAGGGCCGCGTCGTGGTGCTCGTCGTGGTCGTCCCAGACCTGCAGTTTGCCGTCGTCGAGGACGGCCAGCCAGGACCGGCCGGCCGGCAGCGCCCGGCGCAGGGTGGCGTGCAGCCGGCGCAGCACGTCGGCCGGGTCGAGCGTGCCGGACAGGTGGGTCACCGCGTCCCGCATGGTCTCGGCGATGTCGCGCTCCCGCCGGGCCGAGCGCACCGCGACGGCCAGTTCGGCCGCCCGCGCGGTCTCCAGCGCCGCCGCCACGTGGGTGGTCAGGGTCATCAGCACGCCGGCGTCGGCGGCGGTGAACATGCCCTTGGCGACGCGGCTGTCCAGATACACCACGCCGAGCAGCCGGCCGTCGAAGAGCAGCGGGGCGACGAGGATGCTGCGCAGCCCGTGCGCGAGCACGCTCTGCGAGCCGAGCGCGATGCCTTCCTCCGTACCGGTGACGACCAGCGCCTCGCGGCTGTGCCGGACCCGCTCGACCAGGGTCGAGCCGTACCCGGTGGGGGTGGTCAGATCGGTGCCGGCCGCGTCGCGGCCCTGATGCGGCACGAGGTGGTCGGTGCCGTCGATGAGGAACAGGTACGCGCGGTCCGCGCCGAGCAGCTTGATGATCTCGTCCAGCGCGACCCTGGTCAGCTCGGCCGGGTCGAGGATGCTCGACGCCACGAGGCTGAGCTGCTCGACGGCCGCGAGCCGCTGCCGGTCGCTGCTGAACGAGCCGGTGGACCCGGACGACGCGTCGCGGATCGTGCCGGTCTGCGAGCCGCCGAGGTCGAACTCGGTGCGGATCCACCGGGCGCGGTGCGGCCACCGCTGCCGCTCGGCCACGGCGAGGGCGGTGGCGGCGTGCGCCGCCGCGTCCTCGTGGCGCCCGAGTGCGGCGAGCGCGCGGGCTCGCAGCCGTACGGCCTCGTAGGTCACCTGGGGCGCGTCCGCCGCACGCAGCCGGTGGTCCGCCGCCGCCAGCGCGGCGAGCGCGCCTTCGTGGTCGCCGCGCAGATGCCGGGTGTACGCGGCGGCGACAAGGTGATGCGCGGTGAGCGTCCGCCCGCCGGAGGCGCCGCGGCGCAGGTGCCGCACCGCCAGGTCCACGGCGGCGAGCGCCGCCGGGCGCCGTTCCGGCGGTGCGGCGAGGCAGGCCTCGATCCGCCCGTACGCGATCGCCGCGAAGATCGCCCGCCGGTACAGCGGCATCACCGCCGGTTTCATGCCCATCGCGGCGAACTCCCCCGCCGCGCGGTCCAGCTCCGCGAAGTCCCGTTGCTCGACCGCCAGCCGGATGCTCGCGTGCAGCCGCGTCTGCAGGTCGCCCGGGTTGGTGAAGGCCGGCGGGTGTTCCTCGGTCTGCTGCCACCGCGCGTCGGCCTCGGCGACGTTCCCCCGGGCGGCCGCCGCGGCGATGCCCCAGACGACCACCGAGTGCTCCGCCAGGTCGTCCTCGGCCACCCGCCGCGCCCCGTCCGCCCGCAGCGTCTCGGCCTCGTCGGTGTACCCGGCGTCCAGCAGCAGGAACAGGCCGCCCTCCAGCATCTTGAGGTAGGTGCTGGTGTCGAGCAGATGAGCCCGGTCGAGCGTGTCCGCCACGAGCCTTCGGATGTCGCCCTGGCCGAGCACCTGGGGCACGCTGCGCTCCAGCCAGGCGACGTGTTCGACGGCGCCCCGCTCGCCGACCATGCTCGCCGCGTGCCGGGCCAGCGCGGCGGACCTGCGCCAGGGCAGCCCGGTCGAGCGCAGCAGCGAGGCCATGTCGATCCGGGCGCGGGCATACTCGGCGCAGATGCCGAGCCGGGTCGCCGGATACAGCGAGCGCAGCGTCAACATGACCGTGTTCAGCGGATCCATCATCAGGATCGCGCTGACCGCCGAGGTGTTGTAGAGCCGGGTCCGCAGCCGGTATCCCGCTCGCCGGCGCGGAGCCGCGGTGCCGAAGCCGATCCGGAACCGCTCCACGCACAGGCCCGCCACGAAGCTGAGCAGCGTCGACACGACCAGCATCAGCGGGTTGGCCGGCAGCGGGCGGCCCAGCTCGGCCAGCGCCCGGCGGGCCGTCGCCAGCGACGCCGCGATGTCGCCCATCGCCTGCTGGATCTCGGCGATCCGGCTCAGCAGCCGCGCCCGGTCGAGCCGCGTCGGCACGCCCGCCAGCGCGCGGGACAACACGCGCTGGGCGTCACCCAGGTGCCCGGCTTGGTAGTACGCGGCGCCGAGCAGCTCGTCCACCTCGTGGGCCACCAGCCACGCCTCGCGGCCGGCCAGCCGTTCCACAGCCGCCAGGCACTCGACGGCCTCCGCCGGGGCGTGACTGGCGAGCGCGAGCCGGCCGGCCGCGAGACAGGCCACAGCGAGCCGGTCCGGCGTGCGCTCGACCTCGCCCAGCAGGTAGTGACGGGCCAGCGCGTGCACGTGTTCGGGGTCGTCGGAGGGTTCCTGGTCGAGCGCCTCGGCGAGGCTCTGGTGCAGCGCCCGGCGGCGGTCGTCGTCCAGCCCGGCGAGAAGCGCGGTACGGATGCCGTCGTGCACGAACGCCAGCCGGTCGCCCCGGTGCTCCACCACCCGGCACGCCAGCGCCTCGTCCAGCGCCTCGTCCAGGGCCTCCGCCAGGGCCTCGTCGGCGGTGGGCTCGGGTGCCGCGTCCACGGCCGCGGCGGCCATCCGGTTCGCGCGAGCGGCCAGGTCGGGGGCGAAAGCCGGGCCGATGGCCGCCGCGACGGTCAGCAGGCGCCTGGTCGCGGGCGCCAGGCCGTCGAGGCGGCTCAGCATCAGCTCGTACACGTCGCCGAGGAGCGGGACGTCGTCCAGGCCCTCGGTGTCCAGCGCCCAGCTGCCCCAGGCCGGTGCGAGCAGGCCGGCGTCCACGACCGCGCGCACGTACTCGACGACCTCGAACGGGCTGACGCCGCCGCGCGCCACCAGGCGCTGCACCAGCTCGTCGTCGGCCGGCAGGCCACGGACGCAGGCGGTGACCAGCGCGGCGACGGCCGCCGGGTCCAGCGGGCCGAGCGTGACGGCCTGCGAGTCGCCGAAGACGGCCCGCACCGGGGCCGGTGCGCTCCCGTCCCCGGTCGCGGTGCCGAGCACCAGCAGCGGGCACGCGTCGAGCTGGCCGACGAGCTGGCGGAGGACGGTCAGGCTGGCAGCGTCCGCGGCGTCGACGTCGTCGAGGCACAGCAGCGCGCCGCCGGCGTCGCGGGCCAGCCCGGCCAGGAATCCCGCGATGCCCTGGCCGAGCGCGTCGGGCCAGGCCGGCTCGTCCCAGCCGGCCGGGCCCGCAGCAGCGCGATCCGACGCGGCCAGGCCCGGGGCTGCGCGATCCGAGGCGGCCAGACCTGCGGTGGTCGGGTCCTGGGTAGCGCGATCCGACGCGGTCGGGCCTGCGGCGGTCGGGCCTGGGGCGGCTGGGCCTGGGGCGGCTGGGCCTGGGGCGGTCGGGCCTGCGGCGGCTGGGCCTGGGGCGGTCGGGCCGGCCAGCAGCGGCGACAGCCGGCCGACGGCGGTGGCGGTGCCGGTCGCGACGGCCACCGCGCGGAGCTGGTCGGCGCGGGCGGCGCGATCGGGCTCCGCCGGGTGCAGCGCGTGGTATTCGACGGCCTCGCGCAGCGCGGCCAGCGGCGCCGCTCCCGCCGCGCACCGGGCGTGCAGCACCGGTACGCCGTCGGCCAGCGCCCGGGTGACGAGCTCTTCCGCGATCCGGGTCTTGCCGGCACCGGGCCCGCCGGTCACGAGTACGGTGCCGCCCGCGCCGGACCGGACCTGCTGCCAGGCCTCGCGCAGCGCCTGCCACTGCGGATCCCGGCCGGCGAGCGGGAGCCGGCCCGCCTCGGTGTCGTCGTCCCCGGCGGGAGCGCCGTCCACCGCGCCCAGGGCGGCGAGCAGGAGCGGCACGCTCTGGTAGCGATCGTCGGGATCCTTGGCCAGCAGTGTGGCCACGATGGCGCACAGCTCGGCCGGGGCGTCCGGGCGGTGCTCGGCGAGCGCCGGGGCGGGCGTGGCGGCGTGCATGCGCAGCAACTCGCCGGCGTCGTCGGCGACGAACGGCGGCGTTCCGGCCAGGCACTCGAAGAGCACGGCGCCCAGCGCGTACAGGTCGGCGCGGCCGTCGACCCGGCGCTTGATCATTCCGGTCTGCTCGGGCGCCGCGTAGCGGAACGTGCCGGCGGCCGCGTCGCCGGTTTCCCGGTCGGTCCGGACCGCCATCCCGAAGTCGATCAGCCGGGCGTGCCCGCCCGGCTCGATCATGATGTTCGGCGGCTTCACGTCCCGGTGCACCAGGCCGATCCGGTGCACCGCGGCGAGCGCCTCCGCCACCGCCCGGCCCAGCCGCACCACCGCCTCCACGCTCAGCGGACCGGCGGCGAGCACGTCGCCCAGCGGCCGGCCGGCCACCAGATCCATGATCATGTAGGCCCGGCCGTCGACCTCGCCGACCTCGTGCACGCGGGGCAGGCCGGGATGGTCGACCCAGGTCAGCAGCGCCGCCTCCCGGCGCAGGACCAGCAGGGCGGGCCGCCCGCCGCCGGGTGTGCGGGCGTACACCTTCATCGCCCAGTCCCGCCCGTCCCGGCGCACCCGGTACGTCACCGCGTTCGCACCACGACCCAGCTCGTCCAGCACGGTGACGCCCGGCACCCGCGGCGCGCCGGAGGGCGTGGAGTTGGCCGCCACGTAGGTCACAACGGTCCGATCGGCACTCCCCCGTGGCAGCTGAGCCGCTTCGTCGCCAGCCGATCAGTCGAGGCCCAGCGCCGTGCGCAGAAAACTCAGCTCGAACTCCCAGAGGTTGTCCGCGGAGGCGGCCATGTGCGTGCCGGCGGGCAGCGGCAGCACGGTGTGCGGGCGGCCCGCCGCGAGCAGTGCCGCGGACAGCTTCATCGTGTGCACCGGCAACACGTTGTCGTCGAGCATGCCGTGCACGAGCAGCAGCGGACGGCGCAGATTCGGGGCGTCGGCGAGCAGCGAGGCGTGCGCGTACCCGTCGGGGTTCTCCGCGGGCAGGCCCAGCGTGCGCTCCTGCCAATGGGAGCTGTAGAGCAGCTGGTCGGTCACCGGAGCACCGGCCACCGCGGCGTGGAACACGTCGGGACGGCGCAGCACCGCCAGGGCCGCCAGGTAGCCACCGGCCGACCAGCCCCGGATACCCACCCGGTCCAGATCGAGGTCGGCGAACCGCTCCGCGGCGGCCCGCAACGCATCGACCTGGTCCTGCACCCGTGGCCCGGCGTGGTCGCCGCCGCGGGCGCGTTCCCAGCGGGGCCCCCGCCCCGGGGTGCCGCGGCCATCCGCGACGATCACCGCGAAACCCTGGTCGGCGAACCACTGGGAGGCCCAGTACCGGGAGCGGGCCGCGACGGCCCGCTGCCCGGCCGAGCCACCGTACGGGTCCATGAGCACCGGCAGCCGTGCCGAACCCGGGACGTGGCCGGTGGGAAACAGCACCGCCGTCCGCAGCTCGCGCTCCCCCAGCGCCATCAGCTGCGGCAGCGGGCGGATCGACGGCTCGGCCGCGAGGCTCCGCAACTCGTGTCCGTCCACGCTCACCGCCTCTCCGTCGAGCGTCTGCGCGTCCACAACGGTCACGCCGCCGGCGCGACGCCCGCCGTACAGCCCGGGCGTGCCGGTGACACGGACCGTCCCGGCCGCCGGCGACCAGGTCCACAGGTGCCGCTCGGCCGGCTCCTGCCGTCCGGCGAACAGCACGGTCTCCCCGTCGACCGAGAGCACCTCCTCCATCTGCAGGCCGGGCGGCGTGACCGGGACGCCGTCGACGGTCAGCCGCCGGGTGTCGCCGTCGTCCACGGTCCACAGCAGCGCCCCCGACGCGGTGTGCGCGGGCACACCCTCGACGATCGTCGTCCACGCCGGGTCGGTGTCCTCGCGCAGCACCGCGGTCCGGCCGGTCACCGGATCGGCGGTCAGCACCCGCATCGTCGTCTGGCGCCGGTTCTGCACGACCACCAGCAACCCGGCCGCGTCCCAGGTCACCCGGGTCACGTATTCGAACGCGGCACGGTCCCACTCCACCGGCGTCCGGCTGCCGTCCAGGCCCAGCACGCACAGGCCGACGTCCGCGTTCGGCGTCCCCGCGGACGGGTAACGCAGCGCGGCCGGTGGCCGCTCCGGGCGAGCGGGGTCGGCGACATACCAGACCCGCACCGGCGCGTTGTCCACCCGTGCCGCGACCAGACTCCGGCCGTCCGGCGCCCACCAGTAGCCCTCGAACCGGTCCATCGACTCGGACGCCTCGTGCTCCGCCAGCCCCCACGTCACCTCGGGGCCGTCCGGCTCCGCCAACGGCCGGTCGTCCTTGCCGTCGCGCCCGACGACCCGCAACTCGGCCTCGCACACGTAGGCGACCGTCCGGCCGGTCGGGTCGATCCGTGCCTCGGCGGCCGGCTCCCGCGCGCCCAGCTCATCGACCTCGGCCGACAGCACGTCCACCGCGTACAGCCGTCCGGCCACCGTGAACACCGCCGTGCGGACGGCGGCGTCCGTGGCGTACGAGCCGATCCCGGCCGACCGGTCCCGCGCCCGCTCGCGCCGGGCCCGCTCGCGCTCGGACGACGGTGCTTCCCCGGCCGCGCCCAGTGCCGCCGCATCCACCAGCAGCCGCTCCACCCCGGTGGCGACCTCGTACGACCAGAGGTGGCCCACCGGGTCCATGCCCCCGCTCGACCGCAGAAACAGCACCCGCGATCCGTCCGGGGCGACCACGAACCGGCGCGGGCGCCCGAGCATGAAATTCTGGCTACGGGCGACCAGCCCGGGAAACGAAGAACTCATGCGCCCAGTCTTCAGCAACGGTAGCCACGCCGACAGTGCCGGCGCCCGTCGTGGTAAGCGACGGCATCGCTATTGAGGTCAGGCGAAACGGGGCCACGGTGGCTTCGCTCTGCCGGCACCGGACGTAAACCGATCCGTCACCGGTGACTCAGACCGGCGGACCGCCCTTGCAGACGAAGTGCGCGAGATCGGTTGCCTGCGCACCGCCGGCATCGGTGATGACCACGGAGATCCGGTACGCCTTCGCGGGGTTGCACCTGCCCACGGCGGCGGTGGTGAACGTCTCGGTGAATGTCGCGCCGCTCCACGTCGTGCTGTACGGAGCGGTCCCCCCGGCGATCCTGAGCTGGCACTCGAAGATGCTGGCGCCCTGGGGAACACAGATCAGGTCTCCGGTCGGCGCGACGGTGTCGGCCGTCGCGGCGGCGGCCGGCAGGCCCGCGAACGCCGCTCCCGAAGCCAACGCCGCGGCCGCGACACGCCACGATGACATTCGGCGTTGAGCCATTTTCGTCTCCTTCGATGCGGGTCGAACCGACCGTGGGCCGATCCCTGGCACGGACGAATCAACCACACCTGGGCGGCTTCGACCGGCCATCCTGGACAAGGTTGGACAGCGACGCGGCTACGGCCGCTCCGGCGACAATGGCGACGCTGGTCAGGCGGCCGGCAACGTGCGGTCCGGCCGGCCGGCCGCCCGCGCCGCCAGGTCCGGGTAGACGTGCAGGACGTCGCCGTGGCGCTCGACGCGCGGGTCGGTCCACAGCTCGTCGGGGCGCGGCACGAGCAGGTGCGTCGACGACTGGTCGGCGTCGTGGATCAGCAGTGAGACGATCGCGGTGACCAGGTCGCTCAGCACGTACCGCTGCGCCGGGTGATCGTCCGGGCCCGCGACGTCCACCACGAAGAACCGGTCGCCGACCCAGTATCCGGGCGTGGCCAGCAGGTGTTCCGTGCCGACCGGCACGCCGTCGACCCACAGCCGCACCGGGCCCTGACTGTCGGCCCAGAACACGGCCCGATGCCGGTCCCGGGCGGCGAAGCTGACCTGGATCCGCAGGTCGTCGCCGTAGTAGCCGTAGAACGCGTCGCAGCCACCCGGGACCGGTCCTTCGCGCCGGCCCTCGCCCGCCGGCCCGGCGCCGGGCTCCCGGGAGCAGGTCGCCGGCTCCCGGCAGGCCCGATCGGTCCGTCTGGTGCAGCCGAAACCCGCGGCCGCGCAGTCGCGGGGAGCCGCTCGCGACAGCAAATCCACCATCTGCTGCCGGTACGCCTCATCGCCGAGCAGCCGCCGGTAGTCACCGGCCTCGCGCCACCGGGCGACCAGGTCGAGGCCCAGCGGTGAGCGGCCCAGCCACTCCTGCCACTCCATGTCTCCCCCACTCACCCGGCTGCGGATACGAACCCGACGACGTCTACGAGTCGGCCACCGGCACCGGTTGCTGCTCCGGCGCACGCCTTGATGATCGCCCCGCCGGGCGGGTCTTCGCCGACCAAACACCCGCCACGCCGTCGACCGGCTCATCGCACACCGTCCGCCGCTTCAAGGACGCGCATACTTGCGCATGAGACGATCGAAGTCGATAGTAACCGTGCAGGAGGCTGGGCCGTGGTGAGCGAGTATGACTGATAGGATGCCTGCCATGCTTGCGCAGCAGCGCCACGACCTGATCCTCCGCAGCCTTCGCGCCGAGGGGCCCGCGGCGGTCCGGGTGCTCGCCGAGCGCCTCGGGGTCAGCCAGGCGACCATCCGCCGCGACCTGGTGCAGCTCGACCAGGCCGGGCGCCTCACCCGGGTGTATGGCGGCGCGGTGTCGGTCACCGACCCCGACCAGCCGTTCGCCGAGGTCGCGACCGTGCGGGTGGAGGAGAAGGACACGCTCGTCGCGCGCTGCGCCGAGTTGATCAAGGATGGCGACACGATTCTGCTCGACATCGGGACCACCGCCCACCGCCTGGCCCACACGTTGCGCGGACGCGCCCTCACGGTCATCACCAGCAACCTCGCGGTCTACGAGGTGCTCGCCGAGGAGTCCGACATCCAGCTCATCGTTCTCGGCGGCGTGGTGCGGCGCAGCTACCGCTCGCTCGTCGGGTTCCTCACCGAGGACGCGCTGCGCCAGGTGCGCGCCGACAAGCTCTTTCTCGGCACCAGCGGCGTGCGGGCCGACGGCCAGGTGATGGACACGACGGTGGTCGAGGTCTCCATCAAGCGGGCGATGATCGCGGCCTCCGAGCAGATCATCCTGCTCGCCGACGCCACCAAGTTCCCCGGCACCGGCGTCGCCCGGGTCTGCGGCCCCGAGGATCTGGACATCGTCGTCACCAACGCCGGGGCCGACCCGGCGACCTGCGCACGCATGCGCGAGGCGGGCGTCGAGGTGATCGAGGCGTGAGCTTCGCAGCAGCGGCCCGGGCGGCTGTCGACGCGATGATGGGTTTCTACGACCGGCCGTCCGGGCTGTGGGAGCCCGACCGCCCGTGGTGGCAGTCCGGCAACGCGTTGCAGGCGCTGCTGGACTACATGGTGCGATCCGGCGACACCGACCATCTCTGGGTGCTCGACCACACGGTCGAGATTCAGCGCCGTGCCTACATGGGTGGCGAGTTCCGCTCGGACTCGACCGACGACACCGCCTGGTGGGCGCTGGCGTGCGTGCGCGCATACGACCTGACCGGGCACGGCCGCTATCTGGAGCTCGCCCGCACCGGCACGCGGTGGATCGGCGGCTACTGGGACGACACCTGCGGTGGCGGCGTCTGGTGGGACGTCCCGCAGCGGACCTACAAGAACGCGATCAGCAACGAGCTCTATCTCAAGCTTCTCGCGGCGCTGCACAACCGCACCCCGGGCGACACCGCCGACCTCGGCCGCGCGCTGGAGACGTGGCGGTGGTTCCGGGCGAGCGGGATGCTGAACGACGCCGGGCTCGTCAACGACGGCCTGACCCAGGACGGCCGGTGCGTGAACAACGGCGGCGAGACCTGGACGTACAACCAGGGCGTCATCCTCGGCGCCCTGGTCGAGTTACACCGGGCGACCGGCGACGACGAGTTGCTCGACGTCGCCCGCCGGATCGCCACGGCTACGACCACGAGCGCGCGCCTGTCGCCGGGCGGCATCCTCACCGAGCCGTGCGAGGATGCTGACGCGGGCGACGACGCCCCCTCGTTCAAGGGCATCTTCGTGCGCAACCTCGACGAGCTCGACCGCGTCCTGCCCGGCCGCCCGTACCGGGCTTATCTGCTCCGGCAGGCCGAGTCGGCGCTGGCCTTCGCCCGCGACGACCGGGACCGGTACGGGCTGCGCTGGGCCGGGCCGTTCGACCGCGCCGACCCGGCCCGCCAGGCGTCCGCGGTCGATCTGCTCACCGCGGTGCTGTAGCTCCTAGTCGCCGAGGTAGGCCAACTGCGGGAACTGCCGGATGTAGGCGTCCAGCATCCGCTGCGCGACGGTGACCGAACCGACCAGCGGGTGCAGCGCCAGCGCCTTGTGCGCCGCCCGCCGTGAGCCCTGGACCGCGGCCTCGATGGTGGCCCGTTCGACCGCCTTGACGCTGGTCACCAGGCCGGCGGCGTGCGCCGGCAACTGGTTGATGACGACCGGGTGCGGGCCGTTCGCGTCGACCACGCACGGGATCTCGACCACCGCGTCGTCGTCCACGATGGACAGCGCCGAGCGGTTGCGCACGTTCAGGATCAGCACCGTGCGCTCGTCCCGGGCGATGGCCCGCATGATCGCCAGGGCGACCTGCTCGTAACCGCCGGACTCCACGTCGTCGGAGTCCCGGTCGCCGGCGCCGGCGATCTCCCGGGTGTCGGCCATGTAGGTGGCCTCGCGTTCCGCGCGGGTGTGCCGCCAGGCCGTCAGCGCCGAGCCGGCGTCGCGCTCGGTCTGGGCGTAGAAGTCCTGCTGCTGATGCAGCAGGAACGCCCCGCGGGTCTGGGAGGCCTCGCGCGCGGCCCGGACGGCCTCGTGCGAGTAGTAGTAGTAATACAGGTACTCGTTCGGGATGGCGCCGAGCGTGTGCAGCCAGTCCGGGCCGAAGAGCTTGCCCTCCTCGAACGAGCCGAGCGCCTCGGGATTGTTCAGCAGCCGGGGCAGGTGGTCACGGCCCTCGACATAGACGCCGCGCAGCCAGCCCAGGTGGTTGAGCCCGGCGTAGTCGAACCAGGCGGTGGCCGGATCGATGTCGAGCAGCCGCGCGACGCGGCGGGTCAGCCCGACCGGCGAGTCGCAGATGCCGATGACCCGGTTGCCCAGGTGCGCCGCCATCGCCTCGGTGACCAGGCCGGCGGGGTTGGTGAAGTTGATGGTCCAGGCGTCCGGCGCGAGCTCCGCGATGCGCCGGGCCACCTCGATCGCCACGGGCACCGTCCGCAGGCCGTAGGAGATGCCGCCCGCGCCGACCGTTTCCTGCCCGAGTACGCCCTGGTCCATGGCGACCCGCTCGTCGATGACCCGGCCCTCGAGCCCGCCGACCCGGATCGCGGAGAAGACGAAGTCGGCGCCGACCAGGGCCTCGGCCAGATCGGTGGTCACCGAGACCGTGACCGCGGCGGGCTGCCCGCCGGTGCGCGCCGCCTCGAGCGCCGCCTGCTGTTCGAGGACGTGCTGGATCGCGGTGAGCCGCCGGAGGTCGACGTCGTACAGGACCAGTTCGGTCACCCGGGGCTCGCCGCGCTCCACCAGCAGGGCCCGGTGAATGAGGGGCACGCGGAATCCGCCGCCCCCGAGGATCACCAGTTTCACTTCTCGGTCACCTCCAAACCTGGAGCTTCGTTGAACGTCCTGACCGTATTCGGCCTGCTGAGAAGCATGAGGCGGAGCGTATCAGCCAAAGTCGCGCATGGCGATGATTGAGTTTGAACAGGTATTGCAAGTCTGGCAACGAGAGGTGCACACTCATGCGCAAGCTTGGACGGGCTGCCGAGCAGAAAGGACAGCTCCGTGACTGAACATGGATCCCAGACTCCAGACGTCTTTCTGTCGGGACTGCTCTTCGCCGACATCGTGTTCTCCGGCATGGCGAAGGCTCCCGCCCTCGGCACCGAGACCTGGACGCGCGCCATGGACTCGGGCCCCGGCGGGATCGCCAACTTCGCGGTCGCGCTGCGCCGGCTCGGCCTGCGGACCGCACTGGCCGCGGCGTTCGGCGCGGACATGCTCGGCGACTACTGCTGGGCCGAGCTGGCCGGCCGCGAAGGCGTCGACCTGTCGCGCTCGCGCCGGTTCTCCGGCTGGTCCACGCCGGTCACCGTGGCGCTCGCGTACGACGACGACCGCGCGCTGGTGACCCACGGGCAGCCGCCGCCGCTGATCGCGGACGAGTTGGTCGGCCAGCCGCCGGCGAGCCGGGCGGCGGCCGTGCACATCGGGGAGGAGCCGCAGGAGTGGCTCGTCCGGGCGCAGGCCCAGGGGACGCTGGTCTTCGCCGACCTCGGCTGGGACCCCTCCGGCGCCTGGGCACCGGAGGTCCTGGAGCAGCTCTCCCACTGCCACGCGTTCCTGCCCAACGCGGGCGAGGCGATGTCATACACGGGCACGGACTCGCCCACGGCGGCGCTGGCCCGCCTGGCCGACCTGGTCCCCGTGGCGGTGGTGACGCTGGGCCCCGACGGCGCGCTGGCCGTCGACAACACCACGGGCGAGTCCGGGTCGGTCTCCGGGCTGCGAGTCAGCACGCTCGACCCCACCGGCGCCGGAGATGTTTTCGGCGCAGCCTTCATTTTCGCCACCCTCGCGGAGCGGCCACTGGCCGAACGCCTGCGGTTCGCGAACCTTGCCGCGGCCCTGTCGGTCCAGCGGCTCGGCGGGGCCATGGCCGCGCCGAGCTGGGCGGACATCGCCGGCTGGTGGCGTACGGCCCGGACCGGAGACCCCGAGCTGGGCCGTGACTACGCCTTTCTCGATTCATGGATACCCGAATACCTCACTGGCCAGGAACAGTTCGAAGGGCAGGACACCCCATGACAATTTCGCGCAGGCGGCTGTTGCAGGCCGGCTTGTTCGGCATGGCTGGCGCGGCGGTGGGCGTCACCGCGGCGTGCGGCGACGACGACTCCTCCGGCACCACCGGCGGCGACAGCAAGGAACTCTCGCTCTGGTACTGGTCCGGTGGCCTCAGCGACAAGGTCGTCGCCGCCGTCGCGACGCAGTTCCCGGACATCACCTTCAAGCCGACCCAGGTGGGCGGCGCCTTCAAGGACAAGCTGGTCACCACGATCACCAGCCGGCAGTTCATGCCGGACATCACCGGCATCAAGGGCGAGGACATCGCCTACTTCATGGGCCAGGCCGGCCAGTTCCTCGACCTGAACGAGCTGGGTGCGGGCGACCTGAAGGCCCAGTACCTCGAGTGGAAGTGGAAGCAGGGCAGCACCCCCGACGGCAAGCTCATCGGCTTCCCGATCGACATCGGCCCCACCGCACTGTTCTACCGCTCGGACATCTTCTCCAAGGCCGGCCTGCCCAGCGAGGTCGCGGACGTGACCGCGGCGATGGGCACCTGGGACACGTTCTTCGAGCAGGGCGTGAAGCTCAAGGCGGCGCTGCCCGGCACGTTCATGGTCGGCGAGGCGGCGGAGGTCTTCGACATGGCCGTCGGACAGACCACCAAGCGCTACGCGGACGCCGACAAGAAGTTCATCGGCGACCAGGAGCACATCCGCACCGCCTGGGACCTCGCCGCCAAGGCGGTCAAGCTCGGCATCAGCTTCAAGGTGCAGAGCGGCGGCCAGGACGCGAACGCCGCCTGGAACCAGGGCACGCTGCCGGCCAAGCTCGGCGCCGCCTGGGTCGCGCTGGACATCAAGTCGGCGGCCGAGAAGACCTCCGGCAAGTGGCGGGTCGCCCCGATGCCGAGCGGCCCGGCGAACCAGGGCGGCTCGTTCCTGGCGATCCCGAAGAGCTCCGGCAACCCGAAGAAGGCGTTCGAGATCATCACCTGGATGCTGAACGCCGACAACCAGGCCAAGGGTTACACGGACGCGGCGCTGTTCCCGTCGGCGCCGGCCGCGTACAAGCTGCCCGCGCTGACCGCGCCCGACGAGTTCTTCGGCGGGCAGGTCACCATCGACGTGTTCGGCCCGGCCGCGGAGAAGATCCCGGTCGCCTATGAGAGCCAGTACGACAGCGTGCTCCGTGAGCCGTTCGCCGCCGAGCTCAGCAACGTGGAGACCAAGGGCAAGGATCCGGAGAAGGCTTGGACGGACGCCGTGGCCGCGGCGAAGCAGGCAGGTGAACGGGTGGGAGTCTCCTGACGTGACACTGTCCCGCACAGCCGCGCCGGTGGCACCCAAGACGCGCACGCGGGCTCGCCCGCACCGCGCGCCTGGGCGCCGCCGGCGCGTCCTGTCCTACTGGCCGCAGTACCTCGCCATCTCGCCGTTCTACATCCTGTTCGCGGTGTTCGGTCTGGCGCCGGTGCTGTTCTCGTTCTACCTGGCCTTCCAACGCTGGGACGGCATCGGCGAGATGCAGTTCGCCGGGCTGGACAACTTCAAATACCTGATCAAGGACGAGGTCTTCTGGCTCTCGCTGCGCAACACCCTGCTCATCTGGGTGATGTCGACCGTGCCGACGCTCTGCCTGGCGCTGGTGCTCGCGGTGATGCTCAACTCGGTGAAGCGGTTCAAGGCCTTCTACCGGATGGCCTTCTTCATCCCGAACATCACCTCGGTCGTGGCGATCTCGATCTTCTTCGGTGCGCTCTTCGCCACCAACTACGGCCTGGTCAACGGCGTGCTGGAGACGGCCGGCCTGCCCGGCGTCGCCTGGTTGCAGAGCGTCTGGGGGATCAAGACCGTGATCGCGGTGCTCACCGTCTGGCAGTGGACCGGGTACAACGCGATCATCTACCTCGCCGGCCTGCAGACCATCTCCACCGACCTGTACGAGCAGGCCAAGGTCGACGGCGCCAACGCGGCGCAGGTCTTCTTCCGGATCACGCTGCCGCTGCTGCGGCCGATCATCCTCTTCACCGTGGTCATCTCGACCGTCGGCGGCCTGCAGACCTTCACCGAGCCCAAGGTGCTGGTCGGCGACACCGCCGGAACCGGGCAGAGCGGCCTGACCATGGTGTTCTACTTCTACCGGCAGGCGTTCTCGCACAACGACTACGGCTACGGCGCGGCGATCGCGATGGTCGTGCTCCTCGTGGTCGCCCTCTTCACGATCCTCAACTGGACCCTCGTCCAGCGCGGCCAGGGGGAAGGGAACAGCTGATGACAACCAGACGACTTCGCGGCCTGCTGCTGCACGTGGTGCTCGCCGGCGGCACGATTCTGGCGCTGTTCCCGTTCTACTGGATGGTCGTCATGGCGACCAACACCAACGCCGACATCTACCGCTTCCCGCCGAAGCTGACGTTCGGCTCGCAGTTGCCCGCCAACCTGCGCAACGTCTTCGACAGCATCGACTTCTTCGGTTCGCTCCTCAACACGGTCATCGTGGCGAGCGCGACCACCCTGCTCGTGCTCTTCTTCGACTCGCTCGCCGCGTTCGCGTTCGCGAAGTTCGACTTCCCCGGCCGGAAGGTCCTCTTCGGCGTGCTGATCGGGACGTTCTTCCTCCCGGTCGGGCTGGCCATCATCCCGGGCTTCGTCATCATGGTCGAGCTGGGCTGGGTCGGCTCGCTGAAGGCGCTGGTGGTCCCGGCGGCGGCCAACGCGTTCGGCATCTTCTTCCTGCGCCAGTACATCCACAACGCGGTGCCCGACTCGGTGCTCGACGCCGCCCGGCTCGACGGCGCCGGCTTCTTCCGCCAGTACTTCAGCCTCATCGTCCCGATCGTCCGGCCCGGCCTGGCCTTCCTCGGCATCTACACGTTCATCGCGTCCTGGAACGACTTCATCTGGCCGCTCGTCGTGCTGGTCAACCCGGACCAGGTCACGCTCCAGGTGGCACTCCAGCAGCTCAACAGCGTGCACGGCCTCGACTACAGCCGCGTCATGACGGGCGCCCTGCTCTCGGTGATCCCGTTGATCGCCGTGTTCCTGCTCTTCGCCCGCAACTTCGTCAGCGACCTGGCGAAGGGAGCGGTGCGGGAGTGAGTCGGGCCCGGATCGCGACGCTCAACATCTGGCACGACTCCGGCCCCTGGCCGGAGCGGCTGTCGCTGATCCGGCGCGAGATCGCGCGCCTGCAGCCCGACGTGCTCGGGCTGCAGGAGGTGCTGCGCACGCTCGGCGCCGGGGAGGCGACGCCCGAGACGTGCCAGGCGCTGGCGATCGCGCACGGCTACCACGTGGCGTACGCCCCCGCGGCGCCGCGAGACGGCACGGGTCCGGTCTGGCAGGGCAACGCCGTGCTCAGCCGCTGGCCCATCCGCGAACAACAGGTCTTCCCGTTGCCCGGCGCCGATGTGGCCGAGCCACGCGCGTTGCTCTACACGCTGATCGAGGCGCCACACGGGGACCTGCCGGTATTCACCACCCACCTCGCCTGGGAGCCGCACCACGGCCCGCTGCGGCTGCGGCAGGTGGAATACGTGGCCGCCCAGGTCGGCAGGCTGGCCCCGGCGGCCGTACTGGTGGGCGACTTCAACGCCGAGCCCGGCTCGACGGAGATGAAGCACCTGGCGGACGCCGGATTCGCCGACGCGTGGGTGGGCGAGACGCCCGGCCACACCTTCGACCGGGCCAACGACCACGCCCGCGAGGCGGATGAACCGAGCTGCCGCATCGACTACATCCTGGTACGGGGAAGCGGCGCGACCGCGACGGGCGCCCGGCTGGTGTTCACCGAGCCGAGCCGCGCCGGCAGTGCGCCCGTCTGGCCGTCCGACCACTTCGGCGTGGCGGCCGAGGTCACGCTCGCCCGGGCCGCCGGTCCGGCTCGTCCTCGCCGATGATGCCCGCGAACCTCACTGCTGCTCGTCCGGGCCTCACTGCTGCTCGTCCGGGCCGAACGGTGGCCGGGTGTCGATCTCCATCCAGCGCTCGGGGTGTCGCATCGGCGCGAATCCGGCCTTCGCGTACACCCCGTGCGCGTCGAGCGTCGCCAGCATCACGCGCTTGATGCCCTGGCGCTCGGCCCATTCGACCGACCAGTTGGCGATGATGGTGCCGAGGCCGCGGCCGCGGTGCTCCCGGTCGACGTACACATCGCAGAGCCAGACGAACGTCGCGTGGTCGGAGACGATGCGTGCCACCGCGACCTGCTGCCCGTCGGGGGCGTAGAGGCCCATCGGCACCGAATTGGCGAACGAGCGCTCGACGATCTCACGCGTGCGGCCCTTGGCCCAGTAGGCATCGGTGCTGATCCAGCGCACGACACGCGCCAGGTCGAGGTCGGCCGGGTTTTCGCTCAGTCGATAGTCGCTCACCCGCCCATTCTCGCGGCGCGGGAACGTCCGGGCAGTAGCCAATCGCGAACCGGTGGCGCCGGGCTGGATCACTACGGGGTCGGGATGTCGGTGCGTTCGCAACCGCTGAAGGTGGGTTCCGGTCGGGATGTCGGTGCGTTCGCAACCGCTGAAGGTGGGTTCCGGCTCGTCAGGAGCGGAGGAAGATCTCGATCACCGGGATCTCCACCTCCGGCGGTCGCACGGGGAGCAGCAGCGTCACCGTGCCGCGCGGTTGCCCGGCCGAGGATGTCGCGTAGGCCGGCCGGTCCGGGTCGACCACCTCGTGCCGGATCTCCGACCCGTCGTGCAGGAACTGCGCGTACTCCAGCCGGTCCGCCAGGCCGGGCAGGTGGACGGCGTCGAAGGGCCAGGCGAACAGGTGCAGGTACAGCCGGTTGCCGCGCTGGGTGTATCGGCAGTCCGGCGGGGCCGCATACCCGCTCGGGCCGGCGCCGTAGATGGATCGCTGGTGCAGCCGCATCCAGCGGCCGATGCCGCGCAGGATGCCGGCCGACGCCGGGTCGATCTCGCCGCGGGCGTTCGGGCCGACGTTGAGCAGCAGGTTGCCGTCCTTGGCGACGGTGTCGACGAGCATCCGCAGCAGCATGCCGACCGACTTGAAGTCGCGGTTCTCGCGGTCGTAGCCCCAGCTCCCGTTGAGGGTCTGGCAGGCCTCCCAGAGCGCCGGCCGGCCGTCGACGGTCATCGGCGCGCTCGGCTGGTACTGCTCGGGCGTGACGATGTCGCCCGGGATGTCGAGGCGGTCGTTCACCAGGATCTCCGGCTGCAGGTCGCGGACGGTGGCGAGCAACTCGGCGCTGCCCCAGTCGGCCGCTCCCTTGCCGCCCCGGACGACCTCGCCCTCGTGCACGTGGCCGACGTAGGAGAAGTCCAGGAACAGCTGGTCGATCCGGCCGTAGCGGGTGAGCAGATCGCGGACCTGGGCGTGCAGGTAGTCGCGGTAGACCGCGATGTCGCGTCCGGCGTTCGCCCCGGGGGTGTCGCGCAACGGGTGCAGGCCGTCGATCGGGAACTGCGGGTGATGCCAGTCGATGAGCGAGTAGTAGAGCCCGGCGCCCATGTCGCGCTCGCGCAGCGCGGCCAGGAACGGTCCGATCAGGTCCCGGCCGCGGGCGGTCCGGGAGACGCTGAAGTCGGTGGAATCGGTGTCCCACAGGCAGAAGCCGTCGTGGTGCTTGGCGGTGATCACGCCGTACCGCATGCCGGCCGCCTCGGCCTGGGCCACCCACGCGGCCGGGTCGTACAGGTCCGGGTCGAAGTGGTCGAAGTAGCGCCGGTAGTCGGCGTCGGTGGTCTTCTCCCGGTTCCGCATCCATTCGTTGCGGGCCGCCAGCGCGTAGATGCCCCAGTGCACGAACATCCCGAAGCGCCGCTCGCGGAACCTCTCGATGTGGTTCACGGCCCACCTCTCTGACTGACCCAGCGATTCTGACTGACACAGCGGTTCTGACTGACACTGCAATGAATAACTGTGACGCAGATTGGCAAGGATTCACGACCAAGTCAATCAGAAACTTTCATAGCGATGAGCGAGTTTGAACGGTAGTGTCACTCGCATGCTCTCCGAGCGACGTCACGGGCTGATCCTGCGCACCCTGCGCACCAACGGGTCGGCCACCATCAGCGCGCTGTCCGAGCAACTCGGCGTCAGCAGCGCGACGATCCGTCGCGACCTCGTCCAGCTCGGCGAGGAGGGGCTGCTCAAACGCGTGTACGGCGGAGCGGCGCCGGTCGAGGACCGCGACGATCCGTTCGTCGACGTCGCCACCGTGCGGGTGGCGGAGAAGGACGCGATCGCGGTGCGGTGCGCGGAGCTGGTCAAGGACGGCGAGACCGTGCTGCTCGACATCGGGACCACCGCCCATCGGATCGCCCGGCAGTTGCGTGGCCGGTCGCTTACCGTCATCACTAGCAGCCTCGCGGTCTTCGAGGAGCTCAAGGACGAGGAATCCATCCAGCTGGTGCTGCTCGGCGGGGTGCTGCGGCGTGACTACCGGTCGCTGGTGGGCTTCCTGACCGAGGACAACCTGCGCCAGGTCCACGCCGACCGGCTGTTCCTCGGCACCAGCGGGGTGCGGCCCGGCGGTCAGGTCATGGACACCACCGTGGTCGAGGTGCCGGTCAAGCGGGCCATGATCGCGGCCAGCGACCACGTCGTGCTCGCCGCCGACCTGGCGAAGTTTCCGGGCTCCGGCATGGCCCGGGTGTGCGGGCCGCGGGAGTTGAGCACCGTCATCACGAACGCTCCCGCCGACGACAAGACAAGAGCGGCGCTCCGCGAAGCGGACGTCGAGGTGATCGAGGTTTGAGCCAGCGAGGCCTGAAGGGGTCGAAACATGCATGATGATCGTCGGCTGGTCGAGCAGCGCCTGGACCGGGTGCTCAAGCAGCGCGTGCTGCCGGCCATCCACGCCGAAAGCATCCCGCTCGACCTGACCGTGTGGCAGGTGCCCGGCGAGCCGGTACCGGTGGCCGAGGCGCTGGGCGCGGAGTACGAGCCGTTCAGCGTCGGGCAGCAGTGGGGCCGGCCGTGGGGCACGTGCTGGTTCCGGGCCACCGGCGTGGTCCCGGCGCACTGGGCCGGGCGGCGGGTGGAGGCCGTCTTCGACCTGGGCTGGGTCAGCGACTGGCCGGGCGGGCAGGCCGAGGGACTCGTCTACGACGTCGACGGGCACCCGATCAAGGGCATCGCGCCGCGCAACCAGCACCTCCCGATCACCCACCAGGGCCCGGTCGAGCTGCTGATCGAGGCGGCCGCCAACCCGGACATCCTGCACGACGGGTTCGTGCCCACCCCGCTCGGCGACCTGTCGACCGCCGGCGACGCCCCGCTGTACAAGCTGGCCCGGGCCGACCTCGCGGTGCTGGACGAGAACGTCTGGCACCTGCACCACGACCTGGAGGTGCTGCGCGAGCTGATGCTGGAGCTGGCCGAGACCGACCCGCGCCGGCACGAGATCCTGCGCGCCCTGGAACGCGCGCTCGACGCCCTCAGCCTCGACGACGTCTCCGGCACCGCCGAGGCCGCCCGCGAGCAACTCGTCGAGGTGCTGTCCCGGCCGGCGCACGCCAGCGCGCACACCATCAGCGCCGTCGGGCACGCCCACATCGACAGCGCCTGGCTGTGGCCGCTGCGCGAGACCGTCCGCAAGACGGCCCGCACCTTCGCCAACGTCACCGCGCTCGCCGAGGACTATCCCGAGTTCATCTTCGCGTGCTCGCAGGCCCAGCAGTACGCCTGGGTCAAGGAGCACAGCCCCGAGGTGTTCGGGCGCATCCACGCCGCCGTGAAGGCGGGCCAGTGGCAGCCGGTCGGCGGCATGTGGGTCGAGGCCGACGGCAACCTGCCCGGCGGGGAGGCGCTCGCCCGCCAGCTCGTGCACGGCAAGCGGTTCTTCCTGGACGAGTTCGGCGTCGACTGCCGCGGCGTGTGGCTGCCCGACTCGTTCGGCTACACCGCCGCCTACCCGCAGCTCGCCCGGCTCGCCGGGATGGAGTGGTTCCTCACCCAGAAGATCTCCTGGAACCAGACCAACAAGTTCCCGCACCACACCTTCTGGTGGGAGGGCATCGACGGCAGCCGGATCTTCACGCACTTCCCGCCCGCCGACACCTACAACGGGGAGTTCACCGGCGCCGAGCTCGCCCACGCCGTGCGCAACTACTCCGACAAGGGCGGCGGCACCCGGTCGCTGCTGCCGTTCGGGTTCGGCGACGGCGGCGGCGGACCCACCCGCGACATGCTCGAACGCGCCCGGCGGCTGCGGGACCTGGAAGGTTCGCCCCGGGTCACGATCGAGACGCCCGACGCCTTCTTCGCGGCCGCCCGCGCCGAATACCCGAACGCGCCGGTCTGGTCGGGCGAGCTCTACCTCGAACTGCACCGGGGCACCTTCACCACCCAGGCCCGCACCAAGTCGGGCAACCGGCGCAGCGAACACCTGCTGCGCGAGGCCGAGCTCGTCTGCACGGCGGCGGCCCTCGGCGCCGGGTTCGACTACCCGTACGAACGGCTCGACCGGCTGTGGAAGACCGTGCTGCTGCACCAGTTCCACGACATCCTGCCGGGCAGCTCGATCGCCTGGGTGCACCGCGAGGCCGAGGCCACCTACGCGCGGGTGGCCGGCGAGCTCGAAGCCGTCATCGACGAGGCGGCCGCGGCGCTGGCCGGCTCCGGCGACACGCCGTGGGTGTTCAACACCAGCCCGGTGGCACGCACGGAGGTCTTCGACGGCATGCTCATCCAGGCCGATCCGTCGTCCGCCGGGCCGCTGCGGCTGACCGCGCCGCCGGCCGGCAGCGAGGTCCTGGCCACCGAGCGCAGCCTGGACAACGGCCTGGTCCGGGTGGAGTTCGACGACGACGGGCTGATCAGCTCGATCCGGGACCTCACCGCCGGCCGCGAGGTGCTGGCGCCGGGCGCCCGGGGCAACCTGCTGCGCCTGCACGCTGACCTGCCGAACGAGTGGGACGCCTGGGACATCGACCGGCACTACCGGCACCAGTACGTCGACCTCACCCGGGCCGAGTCGGTCACGCTGGTCGAGCAGGCGCCGCTGAGCGGCGCGATCCGGGTCGAGCGGGCGTTCGGCGACTCCCGCATCGTGCAGACCATCCGGGTACGAGCGGGCAGCCGGCGCATCGACATCGAGACCGAGGTCGACTGGCACGAGACCGAGAAGCTGCTCAAGGCGACGTTCCCGCTCGACGTGCACGCCGAGCGCACCGCGGCCGAGATCCAGTTCGGGCACGTCTTCCGGCCCACCCACACCAACACGAGCTGGGAGGCCGCCCGCTTCGAGGTCTACTGCCACCGCTGGGTGCACGCGGCCGAGCACGGCTACGGGGTGGCGCTGATCAACGACGCGACCTACGGGCACGACGTGAGCCGCGAGGGCGGGGTCACCACTGTGCGGCTGAGCCTGCTGCGGGCGCCCCGCTCCCCCGACCCGCACGCCGACCAGGGCACCCACCGGATGACGTACGCAATCGTCCCCGGCGCGGACATCGCCGACGCCGTCGCGGAGGGCTACGCGCTGAACCTGCCGTTGCGGGTCCGTCCCGGCGGCGGCGCGGGCGAGGCCCGGTCGCTGGTCGACGTCGAGGGCGCTACCGTCGAGGCCGTGAAGCTAGCTGATGATCGTTCCGGCGACGTGATCGTCCGGGCGTACGAGTCACTCGGCGGCCGGGCCCGGGCCCGGTTGCGCACCTCGTTCCCGCTCGCCGACGTCGAGGTGGTCGACCTGCTCGAACGCCCGCTCGCCGGCGTCCACCTGGCGCTCGACGCCGACGGATCCGTGGCGCTGGACCTGCATCCGTTCGAGGTGCTCACCCTGCGGCTGCGGCGCTCATGACGATTCCGATCTGGCGCAACCCGGAGGTCACCGGGTGGGGCCGGCTGCCGATGCACGCCCTGACCCACGCCGACCGGCTCGACCTGGACGGCACCTGGCGGTTCCAGCTCCTCGGCGACCCCGAGGCGGCGCCCGCCGACCGGTGGGACGCCATCGAGGTGCCGGGCTGCTGGACCCTGCAGGACGTCGGCGGGCTGCGCGAAGTCCAGGACCGCCCGCAGTACACCAACGTCCAGATGCCCTGGCCGGAGCCGCCGCCGCACCTGCCGGCGGCGAACCCGACGGGCGTCTACGAGCGCGACGTCGACGTGCCGGCCGAGTGGGCCGGCCGGCGGATCGTGCTGCACGTGGGCGCGGCCGAGAGCGTGCTGCTGGTCAACGTGGACGGCGTCGACGTGGGCGGGGGCAAGGACTCCCACCTGGCCGGCGAGTTCGACCTCACCGGCGTGCTCCGGGCCGGCGAGCGGGCGAGGCTGCGGCTCACCGTGGTCAAGTGGTCCGACGCGACCTACGTCGAGGACCAGGACCAGTGGTGGCACGCGGGCATCACCCGGTCCGTCTTCCTGTACGCGACACCGCGGCTGCACCTCGCCGACGTCAAGGTCCGCGCCGACGTCACCGGCGAGCTGTCGGTGGACGTACACGTGGCATCCGCGGACGGCGCGCTGCCCGACGGCTGGCGGGCGACCGCCCGGCTCGGGGATCTCGAGCTCGCGCCCGACGCGGAGTTCGTGGCCCACCAGATCGCGACCGACCGCGTCTCCACCTGGGCCGGGCACTCCCGGTTGGCCGGCGTCGTGCCGGACGTGCGGCCGTGGACGGCCGAAACCCCGCACCTGTACGACCTGACGGTGCGCCTGTGGCACCCGGACGGTCAGGTCGCCGAGGAGACCCGGCTGCGGATCGGCTTCCGGCGCATCGAGATCGCCGGCGCCGACCTGCTGTGCAACGGCGCCCGGGTGTTCATCCGCGGGGTCAACCGGCACGACTTCCACCCGCTGACCGGGCGGGTGCTGTCCGCCGCGGACCTGCGCGCCGACCTGGTCACGATGAAACGCTTCGGATTCAACGCGGTCCGCACCTCGCACTACCCGAACGACCCGGCGCTGCTCGACCTCGCCGACGAACTCGGGCTGTACGTGGTCGACGAGGCGAACATCGAGTGCCACGCCTACGGCACCGAGATCGCCAACGACCCGCGGTACACCTCGGCCTTCCTCGACCGGGTGTCGCGCATGGTGCGCCGGGACGCCAACCATCCCAGCGTCATCATCTGGTCGCTGGGCAACGAGAGCGACTACGGCCCCAACCACGACGCGGCGGCGGGCTGGCTGCGCCGCTACGACCCGACCCGGCCCATCCAGTACGAGGGCGCCATCAAGGACGACTGGGAGGCCGGCCAAGCGGCCAGCGACGTCCTCTGCCCGATGTACCCGTCGCTGGACCGGATCGTGGCGCACGCCCGCTCCGGGCGGCAGACCCGGCCGCTGATCATGTGCGAGTATTCGCACGCGATGGGCAACAGCAACGGCACCCTCGCCGAGCACTGGGCGGCCATCGAGAGCACCCCGGGCCTGCAGGGCGGCTTCATCTGGGAGTTCTGGGACCACGGCCTGCTGCAGCGCGTCGATCCGGACGCCGGCGAGCCCGGCTGGTCGGCCGGGGTGGCCGCGCCCGGCTACCGATGGGCCTACGGCGGCGACTTCGGCGACGAACCGAACGACGGCACCTTCTGCGCCGACGGCCTGGTGTTCCCGGACCGCACCCCGAAACCGGCGATGTACGAGCACCGCGAACTCGCCGCCCCGGTGCGCCTCGAGCACGCCGACGGGGTGTTCACCATCCACAATCGACAGCACTTCCGGGGCCTGGACTGGCTGACCGCCCGGTGGTCGGTCAGCGGCCCTGGCCCTGGCCCTGGCCCTGGCCCTGTCTCCGGCTCTGTCTCCGGCTCTGTCTCCGGCTCTGTCTCCGGCTCTGTCTCCGGCTCTGTCTCCGGCTCCGGCTCCGGCTCCGGCTCCGGCTCCGGCTCCGGCTCCGGCTCCGGCTCCGGCTCCGGCTCCGGCTCCGGCTCCGGCTCCGGCTCCGGCTCCGGCTCCGGCGAGGATGTGCCCGTGGTGCTGCCGGACGTACCGCCGGGCGGTTCTGCCCCCATGCCGGTGCCGGCCGATCTGCTCGCGAAGCTGCCCGAGGGCGAGGTCTGGCTGACCCTCCGGGTCAACACGGCGCACGACCAGAACTGGGCGGAAGCCGGCACCGAGGTCTGCGCCCCGCAGGTGCGGCTGCGGGCGGAATCCCGCGACCTGGCCACCCGCGCGGACCTCCGTGGCGCCGGGGTGCGGGTCGGCCTCGACGAAGACGGCCTGCTGATCCACCCGTCGCTGACCCGGCCGCCGACGCTCAGCCTGTGGCGCGCCCCGACCGACAACGATCGTTCCGGCTGGCGATCGGCGACCGACTACGAAGGCGGCAGCATCGCCGACGCGTGGGCCGTGCTGGCCGCCCCGCCGCGCCGGCTGATCGGCATCCAGCGCGACGGCGACCAGGTCACGGTCCAGGCCCGGTACGGCGAAGCGATCGACCACGAACAGGTGATCACCCCGTTCGACGGCGCGTTGCTGATCGAGGAGACCGTCCGGGTGCCGGCCACGTTCGCCGACCTGCCCCGGATCGGAACCGTCTTCGAAACGGTGGCGGGCTTCGACGACGTGGAGTGGTTCGGCCCCGGGCCGTGGGAGTGCTACCCGGACCGGCACGCGGGCGCACGGGTCGACCGGCACGCCACGATGGTCGACGCGATGTTCACGCCGTACGTGCGGCCCCAGGAGAGCGGCGGCCGGCACGGGGTGCGCTGGTTCACGCTCACCGGGCCGGCCGGGCGGATCGGCGTGCACGTGGACACGGACCGTCGCCAGTTCAGCGTGGGCCGGTACCGCGCGGAGGACCTCGACGCGGCCCGGCACCACAACGAACTGGTGCCGCGGGCCGGCTGCGTGGTCCACATCGACGCCGTGCACCGCGGCCTGGGCACGGCCTCCTGCGGACCGGACACCCTGCCGGAATACCTGATCGGCGCCGGCACGTACACCTGGTCGTGGGTGCTGTCGACGAACTGAGCGAGGTTGCCTCAGCTGGCGCCCGTCGAGCGTGACGGGCGCCAACCGCGCGGGGCGCCCGTCGTGGGTGACGGACGGCAGCGCGCCTTCCGCCCGTCGAGCGTGACGACGCCACCGTGTCGGCCGGGCGCCGCTCAGGCGATGCCGCGGCTGGGAACCCAGGGACCTGCGGTCTGATCAAGACCGACAGCCGCCAGGCGCGACGTTGACATCCCGCTTGCCCTGGCCGGAGTTCGAAAGGGTGAGCGGTGTCGGCGTCGTCGTCCTGACAGTGGGGACCGTCCTGATCAGTGCGGTCGGCGGGTGAGGTCGCGGGTAGCTCTGCTGATGAGGTGTTGATCGGGGGCCGGGTTTCGTTGACGGTCGATCCGATCAGCCTCTGCCGGTCGGCTGGGGCGTTCTGGTCGGCTCGGTCATGGTTGTCGCTTCGGTTGCGACTGTCGGCGGCGCGGATTGTCAGGACGACGAAGGCTGCCCTCTCTCGGAGCATGACGCGGTGCCCGGAGTGCTCCCGGGGCCGTTGCGGTGTGGCTCGGTGGGTATGCGTCTATTGGCGGCGGTGGTAGGTGTTGCGTTGGGGTCGGCGTTCGAGGTCGATGGTGGCCGGTGGGAGGAACTCGGGGTGGCCGTCGGGGCCAAGGCGGGCTTGCCAGCCGCTGCCGTTGTGCAGGAGCCGGTGGTGTCGGCGGCAGACGAGGCAGGCATTGCTGAGGTCGGTGGTGCCGCCGTCAGCCCACGCTGTCAGGTGGTGGCCTTCGGACCAGCGGGCGGGTCTATCGCACCCTGGGAAGGCGCAACCGCGGTCGCGCAGGATCAGGGCCCGGCGGAGCGGGCCGGTGAACAATCGTCGGGTGCGGCCGAGGTCGAGGACTTGACTGTCGCCGCCGAGGACGGCGGGCAGGATGCGGGCGTCGCAGGCGTAGCGTCGGGCTTCGGCGGGGCTGATCGGGGCTCCGGTGTCCAGCCAGCCCACCCCGCTGCCGGCGTTGGTGCCGGCAGGGTCGCAGGTGCCGGCGCTAGCGCCAGTCTGAGGAGCCTGGTCTCGGTTCTGACCGCCAGCGGCGGCGACACTGGTGGCGGCGGCGACACTGGTGGCGGCTGGCTCGCTGTTCGCTGGCGCACCGTCGGCCGGAGACCTACGCGTCGCCTCGCGCTGCCGTGCCGTCCGGCTCCGCCCGGCTGTCTGGGACTGCCCGCCTGGCCGGGATCGCTCGGCCGGCTGGGACTGCCCGGCTGGCCGGGACCCCCCGGCGGATCGGCGCTGGTCGGCGGATCGGCGCTGGTCGGCGGATCGGCGCTGGTCGGCGGATCGGCGCTGGTCGGCGGATCGGCACTGGTCGGTCAGTGTGGTGAACGGGACCGTGACCACCACCTGAGCCGGATCACCGCCTTGACCCGGCAGATCCGACCCGTCCCGCAGCGCACCGGTACACACATCCACCAACGCGTCCGCCCGCCGTTGCGCCGGAGTCCGCACCTCCGCCGGGTCATGCCGGGGGTGGCAGAGCGGGTCAAGGGCAGCGGTGACGGTGGCAGCACCGCTGGTGTCGAGGTAGCCGCTGAGCCGGACCTGACCGTTCCCCAGCGGGCTGAGGGTGAACCCGCGCTTGTGGTGTGCTCGGGCTTCCTGGCGGGCCAGGACATCGGCTTCACGCTGCTCGGCGACCTCGGGGGCGACATGATCCAGGATCCGCCCACCCAACCGGCCCAAGGTCACCGAGTCGAAATCGTCAGCCCAGTCGACCAACATGCCCTCGGCCTTGTCGGTGATCTCCCGGCCGATATCGGCCGGCAGGTCTGCGAGCGTGCCAGCGATGGCCGCGGCTTGTTCGGCGGAGACAGTGCCGGTGCAGACGGCGGTGTCCAGAACCGGCCGCCCATTCAGGGCTGCGGCGAGGGTGACCAACCGCGCCGCCGTGCCAGGGCTGAGCCGCAGGTATCGGCGTAGCCATACCACCGTGCTGGTCGCGGCGTGGGCCTTCGGCAGACCCTGCGCTTGCGCCTGCCCGATCAGATGCGCGACCACTGCGGTGAGCTGCTGCACCGCAGCCCAGGCCTGCTGCAGGCACTCGACCAACTCGCCGTCCGGGACGGCCCAGGCGGGGGCTGCGGCGCACGCGGCGGCCGCGCGGCGGGTCTCAGAGATCAGTTCCAGCACCCGACCAATTTAGAACAGGCGTACGACAGAACGAGGGGTCTGTGGATAACTCCGTGCCACCCGGCATCCTCGACGCAGTGTCGTAGCGTCTACGCCATCCTGCTGGACATGACCGCCCCGGACTCGATGCGACGGCGGTCGGTCACCGTCGACCAGACAGTGATCCGGTCGGCAGGAACCGCGGGGATGCCAGATCTGTCGTTCCTGGTCGACGCCGCGCCCACGCAGGCGTTCGCCGGCGCCGGCGCCTTCCTGGTGGATTCCTCCGTGGCCGCGCGGACCGGGCGTCAGTTCGCCGAAGCTGCGGGCCGCAGGCTGACGGGTGCGGGTGGTCGACGGTCTGGCAGGTACGGGTAGCTGGCAGCGCCGCCGCTACGGGGTAACCGAGCCGGGTCTCGTGACCGGCATGGCTCACCCCGCACGGTGGGCGCCGACGAGCTGTCGCTCACCGACCGCTGCCAGCGTCCACGTCGCCTGTTCGGTGCCGAGAAGGTGCAAGAGGAGGTGCAAGAGGAGGTGCCGAGAAGGTGCAAGAGGAGGTGCCGAGAAGGTGCAAGAGGAGGTGCCGAGCAAGTCCGAGCATGTACCGATGACGTTCTCCAGCGGGATGCCGATGACCTCGAAGACACAGCGATGCCCAGCCTCAATCCCCGGCCCGCGGCGCTCGTCTAGGAACGTCCGGCCGCGCCAGGCGACGCTCGGCTCGACGCGACCGCCGCTGCGCGGGGAACGCCAGCGGCCGGCGGCGACCCGATGCACGATCGAGTCGGGTGGTCGCTGTCCCGGCGACCTGGCGCGTAGTGTCGCCGGCATGGGACACGCCGGCGACCTGGCGCCTGCGGCGCCGCGTCAGAAGAGCGGTAGCTGAGCGTGACCGCAGTGGTCGGCGTGGACGGTGCCGGGCGTACCCATCGGCTTCGCCAGCTCGCCGCGGCGGCCACCGCGCCGGTGTGGTGGCTCGCCGGGCCTTCCTCCGGCGTGACCGCGGGCCTGGCCGCCGCGCGGGCCGAGAACCGGCTGGTCATCGTGGACGACGCCCATCGGCTCGACCCGGCGGCGCTGCGGGAGTTGGCCGCCGCCGCCCGGGACGGCGTACCGATGGTGATCTCCCGCCGGCCGACGATCGACCGGCCCGAGCTATCCGAGCTGGACGAGGCCGTCGCCGCGGGCGGGGTGGAGCTGCTCGGCCCGCTCGACCGCGACGGGGTGGCGCGGCTGGTGGCCACGGTGACCGGCCGGCCGGTGTCGCCGGAGGACGCCGCCGCCGTCTTCGAGGCATCGGCCGGGCTGGCCGCGGTCGCCACCGCGGTGGCCACCGCACCGCCGGACGCGCCGGCGCCGGCCCTCCTGGCCCGGGTGCAGCGGCGCTTCGCCGTGCTGGATCGCGCCGTCGTCGCGGCCGCGCGGGTGCTCGCGCTGCGGCTCGACCTGGCCGACCACGTGCTCGCCGCCGCGGCCGGCATCGAGCTGGCCGGCCTGGCGCCGGCGCTGCGTTCGCTGCGCGACGAGGGCCTGCTCGTCCCGGACGGCGAGCGGATGATCCCGGCGGTGGCGGCGGCGGTGCTGGGTGAGCTGCCCGCGGTCGAGCGGCGGCGGATCCACGACGCGGTCGCCGGTTCGCTCATCGCCGCCGGGACCGATCCCGTCGCCGCGGCCGGCCAGCTGCGCGCGGCCAGGGCCGGCACGCCGGCCGCAGCCGCCGTCTACCGGGCGGCGGGCGAGCGGCTGCGGTTCTCCGACCCGGCCGCCGCGGTCAGCTGGTTCGACGACGCCGCGGACGCCGGCGGCCACCCGGCCACCCTGGCGGCGGGCCGGGCCGAGGCGGGCGCGCTGCTCGGGCTCGCGGTCGACGTGGACCAGTTCGCCACCGGGCTTCCAGCGGGCGCGGCGGCCGACGCCGACCGGATCGCCATCGGGCACCCGGCGGGCACGCCGGCCGACGCCGGCCAGTTCACCACCAGGCACCCGGCAGACAAGCCAGCAGACGCCGACCAGTTCACCACCAGGCACCCGGCAGACAAGCCAGCAGACGCCGACCAGTTCACCACCAGGCACCCAGCAGAAATCGGCCACTTCACCACCAAGCGCCCAGCAGACACGCCAGCAGACACCGACCAGTTCACCACCAGGCACCCAGCAGAAACCGGCCACTTCACCACCAGGCACCCAGCAGACACGCCAGCAGACACCGGCCACTTCACCACCGGGCACCCGGCAAACGCGCCGGCAGACGCCGACCGGATCGCCCTGGTCGCCGGTGCGGTCGCCGCCCACCAGGGCTGGGCGGCGCGGGCGGCCGAGCTGCTGCTGGCCGCCGTCGCGCCCGGGCCGGTGCTCGCCGTGCCCGCGTTGATCGGCGTCGGCCGGGCCAAGGAGGCGCGGGCGGCCGCCGGTGACCCGGCGCCGGCGGCGCTGCTGCGGTTCGCGGAGGGGCGCTGGCGGCCGGCGAGCCCGCGGCCGCGCTGCCCCTGCTGATCGAGGCGGCCGAGGCGATGGAACGCGGCGCGCCGGCGGTCGTCCTGCCGGACACCCCGCACGCGGTCGGCGCCGTGGTCGCGGTCGCCGCGGGTGACGTGGCGTCCGCCGAGCACCTGCTCGCCCGGGCGTGCGCCGCCCGGGTCGGTGGCCCGGTGGCCGAGGAGCGGCACCGGTTGCTGCTGGCCTGGGTACGGATGCGGACCGGGCGCTACGACACCGCCCTGCGCGAGCTGCGGCGCCCGGCAGGTGCGGAGCCGCCGGGCCGCGAGCGGCTGCTGCGGGCCGTGCTGGCGGCGGGCATCGCCCGGCGGCGGGGTGACATCGCCGGGCTCCGCGACGCCTGGTCCGGTATCGAGCCGCTGCTGGCCCGCCGGACGGCCGACCTGTGGCAGGTGGAGGCGGTCGAGGAGCTGGCGGTGGCCGCCGCCCGGCTGCGCCAGCCCGGCCGGGTCTCCTCGGTGCTCGACCTGCTGGAGGGGATCGTCGCGCGGCTGGACCGGCCGGCCACCTGGTCGGTGTCGCTCGGTTGGATCCGGCTGCACATGGCGATCGTGACCGATGACGCGGACGCCGCGGCCGAGGTGGCCGGGCGGCTGGCCGCGGTGGTGGGCGGCGGGGCCCGGGCGCTCGCGCAGCGCACGGCGGCGGCGCGATGGGCGGCGGTGCTGGCCGGGGACGTGGCCCCCGAGGCGGTGCTGGCGGCGACCGAGGATCTGCACGCCGCGCAGCTGCCGTGGGAGGCATCCCGGCTGGCGGGGCAGGCGGCGATCCGTACCGGTGATCCCACGGCGGCCCGCCGGTTGCTGGAACGGGCCCGGGAGCTGTCCGAGCCGGACGCCGCCGGCGCCGCTGCCACCAGCGCGGGGTCCGGAGCCGCCACCGGCGCGGAGGCCGGGGCCGGCGGGCCCGCGGACCGGGCCGGCCGGCTGTCCGACCGGGCCGGTGGTCTGTCCGAGCGCGAGGTGACCGTGGCCCGGTTGGTGCTGGCCGGCAGCACCCACCGGGAGATCGGCGCCCAGCTCTACATCTCGCCCAAGACGGTCGAGCACCATGTGGCCCGGATCCGCAGCAAGCTGGGCGCGAACACCCGCGCCGAGCTGCTGGCGATGCTGCGCGAGATGCTCGGCGACTGACCCCTCACCTCGGCAGAGTTGGATATGCGACACGACAGCACCCCCTGATGCCCCGCTGAGGACGATGGGCAGCGGATCCCCTAGTCGTGCCCCTACACCACGGGGGACACCCCGATGCCCGGACGTGCCGGTCGGCAGCACGCTGGTGACGTGTCCGGGTGCAGAAGCGGGACGCATGCCAAGGAGGAGAAAATCATGACCACGAACGCTACCGATGTACTGATGGACTTCGTGTCCAACCTGCTGACGGACCGGGAGTTCGCCGGCCGGTACGCCGAGGACCCGACCGGGACCCTGGCCGCCCAGGGCGTGACCGACGTCGACCTGTCCGCGGTGGATGTGCCCGCGGTCGTCAGCGAGGCCGCCGAGGGACCGGGTGTCTCGGACGAGGCGCGCACCGCGTTGGAGAGCTACACCAGCGGTGGCTCGAGCGGCGGCTCGAGCGGCAGCGCGGCGAGCGGGTCCGGCGGCGGAGCAGGCGGCGTGGTGCCGCCGGCGTCGACCGCGGCGACCGGCACGCAGTCGGTCGAGCACGTCGTGCAGCACCTCAACTACGTCACCTTCGCCACGTACGAGGGCGACGACTTCATCACCCAGAACCTCGACCTCGAATTCACCAGCATCACCGACAACAGCCTCGACGTGGACGTGGACGGCAACGTCTTCGGCGACATCGACGCGACCAACGTCAACGCCTCCGGCGACGGCTCGGTGGCCAACGCCGGCGACGGCGACGTCAACGCCGCGACCGGCGACGGCTCCGTGGCCGGCTCCGGCGACGTGAACGCGGCGACCGGCGCCGGCTCGGTGGCCAGCTCCGGCGACGGCGACGTCAACGCGGTGACCGGCGACAACTCCCAGCTCGTCGAGGACGTGAACGTGGCCAGCGGCGACGGCGCGCTGGTCGTCGACGGGGACAACTCGGGCCTGGCGAACACCGGCGAGGACGCGCTGCTGCTCGACGGGGACAACTTCGGTCAGGCGAACACCGGCGACGGTGCCGTGCAGGCCGGCGACGACATCTCCGGCACGGTCAACACCGGCGTCAACACCGGCGTCGTGGCCGACGACGTCGACAACGCCGTGATCGGCGACGACAACTTCGTGGCCGACGACGTCGACAACGCGGTCGTCGGCGACGGCAACCAGGCGGTCGTCGGCGACGCCAACCAGGCGGTCATCGGCGACGGCAACCAGACCGCGCAGGTCGGCGGCGACGCGGACGAGTCGGTGTTCAACTTCGGCGGCGGCGACGTGGCCAATCTGCCGGACGCCGAGATCACCGACAGCGCGGTCGCCTTCGGTGGCGGGAACGCCGCCAACGCCTCGAACAACAGCGCCGGCGACGGTTCGGCGATCTCCGCCGGCGGCAACGCCAGCGGCAGCTTCCAGGACAACGACACGACTGTCGTCAACGACAACGACACGAACATCAGCGACAACGACACCACCGTGAACGACAACGACACGACCGTCAACGACAATGACACCTCGATCAGTGACGACGACACGACCGTGACGACCATCTCCGACGACGACACCGAGATCAACGACAACGACACGAACATCAGCGACAACGACACCAATGTCACCGACACGGATATCACGAACACCTCGGACGACGACAGCATCGTCAGCGGTGACGACACCACCATCGTCGCCGGCTAGCCATGCGATCCCTGGTCACGGCCGCGGGCCGGGCGGGCCACCCGGCCCGGACCTGCCCGCTGCCGTGCGTGGTACCCGCCGGTGTGAGCCCAGAAGGGAGGATCCGTGACCGAGGCCGCCGCCGCCCCCGCCACCGTCCCCACCACTGCCCCCGGCGTCGCCGCGAAGGCGGTCGCCATGGTGGACCTGGGCCTGCGCGCCTGTACGGCGTACGACCGGCCGGACACCGCCGCCAGGCTGACGGCCGCCAGGCGCGCCCTGGCCGACCCCGTGCTGCACATCGTGGTGGCGGGCGAGTTCAAGCAGGGTAAGAGTTCCCTGGTCAACGCCCTGGTCGGGGCGACCGTCTGCCCGGTCGACGACGACGTGGCCACGGCCGTGCCGACGTACGTGCGGCACGGCGCGCAGCCCGAGGCCAGCGTGCTGTTCGAGGCGGAGCCACCGCGCCGCGAGACCATCCCGCTGGCGGACGTACGCCGGTATGTGGTGGAGCGCGGCGAGCCGCACGCCCGGGCCGACGGCGCCCGGCTGACCGGTGTGGAGGTCCGGATCCCGCGGAAGATCCTCGCCGGCGGCCTGGTCCTGGTGGACACGCCGGGCGTGGGCGGGCTGGGCTCGCCGCACGCCGCCGCCAGCCTGGCCGCCGTGTCGATGGCCGACGCGGTGATCTTCGTGACCGGCGCCGCGCAGGAGCTCACCCGCAGCGAGGTCGAGTTCCTGCGCCGGGCACGCCGGCTGTGCCCGACGGTGGCCTGCGTCATCACCAAGACCGACTTCTATCCGGCGTGGCGCCGGATCCAGGAGCTCAACGAGCAGCACCTCGCCACGCACTGCCCGGTGCCGCTGATGTCGGTGTCGTCGCCGCTGCGCTCCCGCGCGGTCAAGGCCAACGACACCGCCCTGAACGCCGAGTCGGGCTTCACCCACCTGGTCAAGTTCATCACCGACCAGATCGGCGGCTCCGCGGTCGATCGGCTGGCGGCCGAGGCGGTCGCGGAGGTGGTCGCCCTGTGCGACCAGCTCGACGACCATTTCCAGGCCGAACGCGCGGCCCTGGCCGATCCCGAGGCCGCCAAGCGGGTCGTCCAGGAACTGACCGCGGTGAAGTCCCGCGTCGAGGCCCTCAAGACCACGGCGGCGAAGTGGAACCAGACCCTCAACGACGGGGTCACCGACCTCACCGCCGACGTCGACCATGACCTGCGGGCCCGGGTCCGCGTGGTGATCGCCGAGGCGGACGGCGCGATCGAGGCGACCGACCCGGCCGACACCTGGGCGGAGATGGAGCCCTGGCTCCAGTCCCGGATGGCCAGCGAGCTGCTGGCCAACTACGAGCTGCTGAGCGAGCGGGCCAGCGAGCTGAGCGAGCGGGTGGGCAACCACTTCCACGAGGCCGCGACCTCGTTGCTGAGCCGGCCGACGGTGCACAACCCCGCCCCGCTGGCCGCCGTCACCGATTTCGAACACAAGATCGACCTGAAGAAGATGCGGGTGACCAAGCAGGCGATGGTCGCATTGAAGAACGCGTACGGCGGGGCCCTCATGTTCGTCATCCTCGGCAGCCTGGTCGGCGTCTCGCTGGGCCCGATCGGCATCGGCATCGGCCTGGTGATGGGGCATCGCGGCCTGCGCGAGGAGAAGAAACGCCAGGTCCAACGGAGACGGGCGGAGGCGCGCAACGCGATCCGCCGCTACTGCGACGAGGTCAGCTTCGTGGCGAGCAAGGACTCGCGCGACACGCTGCGCCGGGTGCAGCGGCAGCTCCGCGACCACTACAGCGGCCTCGCCGAGGAGCTCAACCGGTCCAACGCGCAGGCGCTGGCCAGCGCCTCCGAGGCGGCGAAGCGAACCCAGTCCGATCGGGACAAGCGGCTCAAGGACGTCGACTCCGAACTGGTCCGGGTGCGCCAGCTCCGGCAGCGCGCGCAGGCGGTGTCCGGATGACCCTGATCGACCGCACCCGGACCGTCCTCACCCAGGCCATCGCGGTGTACCGGGGCTCCGAGCACGACCGCCGGCTCACCGCCGTGCGCGACCGCCTCGACGAGCCGCTGCGGGTGGCCGTCGCCGGGCGGGTGAAGGCCGGCAAGTCCACTCTGCTCAACGCCCTCGTCGGGGAGCGGCTGGCGCCGACCGACGCGGGCGAGTGCACCCGCGTGGTGACCTGGTATCAGGACGGGCACAGCTATCAGGTGCTGGCCGTGCCGAAGCAGGGCGAGCCACGCCAGCTCCGGTTCACCCGCGACGACGGCGTCATCGACATCGATCTCGGCGGGCTGAGCTCCGCGGAGGTCGCCCAGCTCGTGGTGACCTGGCCCGCCCGGGCGCTGCGCACGGTCACCCTGATCGACACGCCGGGCATCGGCTCGCTGACGGAGCAGAACGCGCAGCACACCTGGGGCCTGCTCGTCCCGGACGACGAGGAGACGCCCGCCGACGCGGTCGTCTACCTGCTGCGGCACCTGCACGCCAACGACATCGAGTTCCTGCGGGCGTTCCACGACACCGAGGTGTCCCGGCCGAGCCCGGTGAACGCGATCGGCGTGCTCTCCCGCGCCGACGAGATCGGCGTCGGCCGGATCGACTCGATGGCCTCGGCGCGCCGGATCGCCACCCGGCTGGGCACCGACGCCAACGTCCGGCGGCTGGTGCAGTCCGTCGTACCGGTGGCCGGCCTGCTGGCCGAGACCGCCGTGACGCTGACCGAGGTCGAGGTCGGCCAGCTCCGGCGGGTCGCCGACCTGCCGGTCCGGCAGGCCGAGGAGCTGCTGCTGTCGGCCGACCGGTTCGCACAGACCATGCCCGAGCTGGGACTCACCTCCATCGAGCGCGAGGCGCTGCTGGCCCGGTTCGGCGTTTTCGGGGTACGGCTGGCCAGCACGCTGCTGCGCCGGGAGGTCGCCGGCACCGCCACCGAGCTGTCCCGGGAGCTGGCCGACCGCAGCGGGCTCAACAACCTGCGGGAGATCATCGAGTCGCTGTTCTTCGAGCGGCGTGACGTGCTCAAGAGCCGGTCGGCGCTGCTCGCCCTGGCCGAGATCACCCGTAGCTGCGCTCGGCCGGGCAGCGCGGCGGTGGCCGCCGGCGTGGAGGAGATCATGGCCTCGGCGCACCCGTTCAACGAACTGCGCGTGCTCTCCAGCCTGCGGGCCGGCTGGATCAGCGGCAAGCCGGATGTGGTGGCCGAGCTGGAACAGCTGATCGGCGGTTCGGGCAGCTCGACCAGCCAGCGGCTGCGGCTCCCCCCGGACGCCGCGGACACCGAGCTGGCGGCCACCGCCGAGCAGGCACTGGCCCGCTGGCAGCGCCGCGCGGAGAACCCCATGACCAGCTACGAGATGACCGTGGCCGCCCGGGTGGCCGTGCGGTCCTGCGAGGGCATGCTCGCCGTGCTGGGGCGGTCGCGATGAGGCGCCCGCCCCGGTCGGCCCGGCGGCTCTCAGCCCAGCGGCTCGCCGTCCGGCCCCGGCTCGTCCTCGGTGGCCGGCTCGCCGGCCTCCTCGGCGGCCACCCAGACCGCCATGTCCCCGCTCTCTCCGAGGTCGCCCTGGTCCGCCGGGATGTCCTCGACTCCACCGGGGCCTTCCACTCCGGCGCCGACGAGGTCCTCGGCGCCGGGGCCTTCCGGACCGGCGCCGGCGTCGACCGCGGGCACCAGCTCGGCGCCCGTACCGAAGTCCAGGCCGAAACCCGGGTCCGGGCCGAGGTCGGTGGCGTCGTCGAGCTCGTCGGGCGACGGCGCGAGGTAGTCGATGTCGGCCGGCTCGTCGGCCAGGCCGGGACCGGCCGGGGCCGTGCCCAGCAGGTCGAGCCAGCCGGCCGGCGGCTCGTCGCCGGCCGGCTCGCCGGCACCGACCACGCTGTGCGCCGTCACGTACGGCGCCAGGTGCTCGGCCACCTCGGCCGGTGCGGTCTCCGCGTAGCTGACCACCGCCTCGGCGACGAGGTGGTCCGGCAGCCCGGGGTGGCCCTGGTCGCGCAGCAGCGCTTCCGGGTCACCGGCGGCGGCGCCGTTGCCAGTGAGGTCGGCGAACACGTCGCGGAGGGGGCGGGCGGAGTCCATGTCCCTACCTTAGGAGCACCTCGCGCCGGTCCGTCTCGGGGAAACCCCCCGCCCCTCCCCCATTCCCTCCGTCGACCACTACCCATGGAGCAATCGCGATGTACGCACTCGGCATAGATCTGGGCACCACCTTCACCGCCGCGGCGACCTGGCGTAACGGGCACGCCGAGATCGTCTCGCTCGGCAGCCGGAACGCCGCCATCCCGTCGGTGGTGCTGCTGCGCGAGGACGAGACCTTCCTGACCGGCGAGGCCGCGAACCGCCGCGGGCTGACCGAACCGCACCGGGTCGCCCGGGAGTTCAAGCGCCGCATGGGCGACACCACACCGATCCTGCTCGGCGGCGTGCCCCAGTCGGCCGAGGCGCTCGTGTCCCGCCTGCTGCGCTCCGTCGTCGACGAGGTGGTCAGCCGGGAGGGCGGCGCCCCGTCGGCGATCTGCGTGTCCTACCCGGCGAACTGGGGCCCGTACAAGACCGACCTGATGCACCAGGCCGTGCGGATGGCCGACCTCAGCGGTCCGGTCACCTACACGACCGAGCCGGAGGCGGCCGCGGTCAGCTACGCGCAGCAGCAGCGCATCGAGCCCGGCGCCATCGTCGCCGTGTACGACCTGGGCGGCGGGACCTTCGACGCCGCGGTGCTGCGCAAGGCCGACATCGGCTTCGACATCCTCGGGCAGCCGGAGGGCATCGAACGCCTCGGCGGCATCGACTTCGACGCCGCCGTGTTCAATCATGTCCGGGAGACCCTCGGCGGCAAGCTGGAGGAGCTCGACGAGGACGACCCCGCCGCGGTCGCCGCGGTCGCCCGGCTGCGCGAGGAATGCGTCCAGGCCAAGGAGGCGCTGTCGTCGGACACCGACACGTCGATCCCGGTGCTGCTGCCGACCATCGTCACCGAGGTCCGGCTCACCCGCTCCGAGCTGGAGGCCATGGTCCGCCCGGTGCTGTACGGCTCCGTCGAGGCCCTGACGCGCGCGCTCCGGTCCGCCGGTTGTTCGCCGGAGGTGCTGCACTCCGTCCTGCTGGTCGGCGGCTCGTCCCGGATGCCGATCGTCTCCCAGCTGGTGAGCTCGGAGTTCGGCCGGCCGGTAGCGGTGGACACGCACCCGAAGCACGCGGTGGCGCTCGGCGCGGCGTGGCTGGCGAGCGGTGCCCTGGCACAGCCCGTGAACACCGGCACGGTCACCGGCCGCGCCGCGGCCCCGGGCGCGGTGGCCGCGACCCAGTCCGCCCCGGCCACCGCGCCGGCGGCACCGACCACGCCGGGCCCGGCAGCGGCGGCCGGCGCGGGCCTGGCAGCC
>NZ_QHHV01000073.1:0-13371 GCF_003947245.1 Actinoplanes sp. ATCC 53533
TGCGCAGGAACGATCCGAGCGTCGAGGGCGCGTACACGCTGGTGAACAGCGACCGCATGCCACCGTGTCGGGCGATGTCGAGGTCGTCGATGCTGTCCGCGCCGGCGAGCATCGCCGCGACGATCGTGGCGAGCTTGCCCGCGGGGTTCGACCCCTTGTCCGTCGGCAGCCGGACCCGGCCGGCGACCGCGTCGTGCAGGCCGACCTGATCGGCCAGGCGCATCACCGGCACGAGCCCGGCGCACGACACGAGATTCGGATCGTCGAACGTTGCGCGCACGACTGGCGTGTCTTGGCGTAATCTCACCTGCGAGGTGCCCTCTCGAACCGGTGGAATAGAAGCGTCGTAACTCCTATCCTCCCAGTTCAGAGGGCACTTTCTATATCGGCACGCCGCCACCCATCAACATTCATCGGTGGATCGAGGCTGAGTACCAGTCGACGAACTCAGCTTCGCGCTGGTCCTCCATCTCGATGATGGCTAACGAGTCCCGGAGGTCATCGAGGTAAGGAGAAAATCCGGTCGGGTCATCCCATTGGTCGGCGTAGTCGAGAATATCCGTTAGTTCTTGCCGGGTGACGCCGTATACCGGTCCCAGACCGGATGCGCTGACCGCGGCTATGGTGGACTTGGCCGCCTGTTCCTTCGCGAACTCGGCCGCCTCGAGTTGCTCATATCCGGGAAGGCCGTACAGCTGCGATATGACGGAGACGGCGCGATCCGCTGATGACCAGTCGTTCATGTCGGCAGTTACCTCGGCAGCTATCTTCTCCGCCATGGACGAGGCGATTTGCCGTAACTGTTTCGACTCCGATCTTTTGCAACGCAAGGTCAGCTCTAGCGCCTCCTCGAAGTCGTTGATGCTATTTGTCAGGCCCGTCGTCGCGAGCACGTGTTGTATATCTTCGGTTAGATCGCTGATACTGCAAGCTTGAGAGATGGCGAGCGCCACGTTGACGCGGCGGATTACCTCAATCGCGCGGTGATTCGGCGCCGCTACAAGCAGGGTGCGATCAATGGCGTCACGCACATCGTTCGAGTGGTGACAGAGGATAAGCCTTAGTGCTGAGCTCTCTTGCGCGAATATCCAGGCTCGTTCTATTTGCTCGAAGAAGGTCGCTGTTCTGATAATGCGGACATACGTTGCGGCCGCGTTCGTTACATGAGCCTTCAAATAGTCCGCTACTGAAGCGTTCGTGAAATACACGCGGGACGCGCTGCCACTGCCGGCCTGAATCATTATTTGATCCAGAATCTTCACAGCATCCATAAAGGTTGAGTCGTTAACCTCCCGTGCTGGCCGGCTGGAATATGCTCGCCAAGCGAGAGCGACGTCGGATAGTTCAGTTCCGTCTCCGAGGAAAAGCAAGGTTTCTAATATCTCTGCGGCCTGAGTGGGCAGTTGATTCCGAAATATCGGATGCCAGACCTCGCCTGGATTGGATAGGTTGTGCCGCAGGAGGGCTACGGTATTCGCGGGCGTTAGTTCATTGCGTACTGCAACATCTATAGTGTTCTCAATGAGGCGAGGGTTGTAGTTTCGATGGCGGATAACGTCAAGGTAGACGTCGGGGTGAGCAAACGCCGCCTTACAACGGGGGGACAGCCTGGAGAAATGCACATGATTGTAAAGAATCGCCGCTCTGACGCTGTCTCGATAGTCTTCCAAGTCTAGGATGAACGTGTTCGGTCTGAAATCGAACCTCTCAAGTCTTTCGTAGATCTGCCGCGCTTGTTCGAGGATGTATCCTCTGGTTGTCAGGATAATTCGCTTGTTCTCCGAAGAGCTGACATCTTTTAAGAGATCAATAAGCCGTACATCTTCATTCTTCCCCAACTTGTCACCCAAGGCGGTCTGCCCTAGGAAGTCATCATAATAGAATATCTGCTTTGCCTCGTCGTCCCAGGAGGCGTTGATTTCGTCGACGTCATCCGACACGTCGTACAGGTCGAAGCCGTCACGGACGTAATCTGCACAGAGCACCCGGGCGAGCGTGGTCTTCCCGATCCCAGGAAGTCCCGAAATGACGCATATATTACGCGTTTCGAGTAGACGCTTCGCCTCGATGAAGGCAGTATTGGGAGCATAGACCTCTAGCGTCTTCTTAAGGTTCCTATGCAGTCGCGAAGATCGTGTCAATGTCCTTTTGTTCAAGAGGGCCTGCAAGACTGATGCCCCCGAAAGCCATAGCCGTATGTGCCGGGCGACTAGCCGAGGTCGCCGTCCGAGTTCAGCGACGATCTCATTTACACCATAGATGTCCGCTTCTCTGAGGTAGGGCGACAGATCCCGAACAAGCTTCTTTTTGGCATCGTCGTTGAGATCTGCGGAGGTGGCCAATATGTAGCGCGATGGCTTGAGGCGCCGCACCTTCGACGCTTCGCTGTTTTTCATATGACGCACGAGGGCTGCCCGACCGCTTCGATACCAGTGTTTGCACTGGATGATGATGTCTCCGTCTGAAGACATATGCCTCAAATCGACACCACCGTCAGGCCCGGGCGCAAAGATTTCAAGGCGCGTCCCGAGGATCTCGCCGAATAGATCCTCACATAGTCGCTCAAAATCGAAGTCGCTGAGCCGCGTGATATCTACTTCGTCCATGAACAGCTCCCCATCGGACTCGCTGACTGCGACAGTACTACGCCGTCCGTCGGGCTGTATTGACTGCCACGGCGTCGCGCGGATACGAGTTCAATAGAGAATTTCTGTCGCCGAAACCCGACACGCCGAGCTAGCATGCACTCCCGTCGACAAGCGTGTCGGCGGAGAGTCCGCAGGACTTGCCGTGGCCGGTGCGGCAGCATGCAGCAGCGTCCCTATTGCGTACGCTCGTGAGCGCGCTGTTCGCTGATTAGGCGAGCCTGCCAGCTCCCGACCTCCGGCTCACGGCCTCGGCGGCTCCAAGGAGGGCGAGCCGCCCGCCGACTGATGCTTGGGCGCAAAGTCTCGGCCACGTCGGGGACTGGATGCGTGAGGTGGGAACGCGCAGCAAGCAGCAACCGAGTCCACGGCCGCGTCGGCGGCCTATTCGATAGGACGATCAGCAGCGCCGGTACCCGCTGACCGGTCTGCTGATCCGCGCAAGGTGGCAGGGCTATCCAAGCGAGACTTCACGCCTCGCACGCCAACTCTCTGGTCGCGATCACCGTGTGATTTTCCCGAGTGTTGGGCTCCGGACATAGAAGTTCGTCTATGAATTTAGGCCGCTGACCAGCGATTAATTGGTCGGCGGCCTTAATCGTTTCCAGAGCAGGGGCCGCCGTGGGAACACGGTGGGAACACCGCCGTTTTGGCGGAGTGCTCCTGGAAGCGGGATTGGTCGCCACGGCAGCTGGGGAGACAGCGCAATGGCCTCCATCGAGACCCGAAAACTCAAGGGCGGCAAGATCACCCGCTACCGGGTGAAGTGGCGCACGGGAGGAACCCGTGACGGCGCCTGGGACGTGTGCCGTTCGAAAACCTGGCCGCATGGCCTGACGTGCGGTTTGTCCGGCGTCGTGGCGACACTTCTGGTCATGCTGACATCATGATCCTGTCGTTCGGGTATCTGATCTCGCGTCAGTTGCTGCACTTGGCGATCCTGGTCCTGCGCGGTGATCGCGCCAACGAGGTGGAGATCCTGGTGCTGCGGCATCAGGTCGCGGTGCTGCGCCGCCAAGTCCATCGTCCCGATCTTGAGCCGACTGATCGAGCGGTGCTCGCCGCCCTGTCCCGGCTGCTGCCCCGGCCGCGGTGGGCGGCGTTCTTCGTCACCCCGGCGACGTTGCTGCGCTGGCATCGCCGCCTGGTCACCCGCAGCTGGAGCTACCCGAGCCGGCCGGGCCGGCCGGCATTACGAGCCGAGATCCGGGCGCTGGTGCTGCGTTTGGCTCAGGAGAACCCGACCTGGGGCTGTAGACGGATCCAGGGTGAACTGGTCGGGCTGGGCTACCGGATCGCGTCCAGCACGGTGTGGACGATCCTGACCAAGGCGGGCGTCGATCCGGCGCCGCGTAGCGGCGGACCGACCTGGACACAGTTCCTGACCAGCCAGGCCAGAGGGTTGCTGGCCTGCGACTTCCTGCACTTGGACACGATCGGCCTGACCCGCATCTACGTGCTGTTCCTGATGGAGGTCGCCACCCGCCGGGTACACATCCTGGGTGCAACGACCAATCCGACCGGCGAGTGGGTGGCCCAGCAAGCCCGCAACCTGATGATGCATCTCGGACACCAGGCATCGACGTTCCGGTTCCTGATCAGAGACCGCGACGCCAAGTACACCACGATGTTCGACGAGGTGTTCACCAGCGAAGGGATCGAGGTATTGCGGAGTCCACCGCGAGCGCCGCGGGCGAACGCCTACGCCGAGCGCTGGGTACGCACCGTCCGCCGGGAATGCTTGGACCGGATCCTGATCTACAACCCGCGGCACCTGCTCGCCACGCTCGACGAATACGTCCGGCACTACAACGAGCACCGACCGCATCAAGGCCGCGCGCAACGTCCACCAGCCCGGGAGACGTCTCCCGGCCTTGTCACGGACCTAGTACGGCAGCCGCCGTTTGAGATCATGGTTGGGGTTCGAGGTTGAGCCGGCGGGTGTAGTGCGATTGTTTGGCGCGGAGTTGGTGTTGGCGTCGCCATCCTGACCAGTGCAAACGGTGGATGAGGTCGCGGATCGGTTCGATGATGAAGGTGTTGATCAGGCGACGGATTTCGTTGACGGTGAGCTCGATCATGGTCTGCTGGGTGCGGTGATCGTTCGAGTCGCGGCTGTCGGCGGCGCAGATCGCCAGGACGGCGAGAGCGGCCATGGCCAGGATCGTGAAGCGGTGCCAGGAGTTCCAGCGTCGGACTTGGTGCTGGTCGAGACCGACCTGGCCTTTCGCGGCCTGGAAGCTCTCCTCGACATGATGATCCGGCTCGTCGGCGCTCTCGGCCTGCTCATCCGAAGCGACACCGCATTGCTGGCCGAAGTCCTCGCCTTGCGGCATGAGGTGGCAGTGCTCCGACGGCAACTGAAGGGCCGGCCCTGGTTGTCCTGGCCCGACCGGGCCATCCTGTCCGCCCTGGCCCGGCTGCTACCCACAGCGATCCGGGCCCACCGGCTGGTCACCCCGGCAACCCTGCTGGCCTGGCACCGGCGGCTGCTGCGCCGACACTGGACCTACCCACGTAAGGGCGGCCGGCCACCGGTCAACGACGAGATCCGCGACCTGATCCGACGCCTCGCGCACGACAACCCGCCGTGGGGGCAACGGCGGATCCAAGGTGAGCTACTGCGGTTGGGTCACCACGTCGGCGCGGGCACCATCCGCCGCGTTCTCGCCGCTCGGCGGCTCGCTCCGGCACCACGAGCGGTGGACACCAGTTGGCGAACGTTCCTGCGTGCCCAAGCTCACGGGCTGCTGGCGATCGACTTCTTCCACGTCGACACGATCCTTCTCAAGCGGCTATACCTACTGGTCGTGATGGAGGTGGCCACCCGCCACGTTCACCTGCTCGGGGTAACCGCCAATCCGGACCACGCCTGGGTGGTCCAGCAGGCCCGTAACCTCGTCATGGACCTCGACGAACAGGCCAGCCGATTCCAGTTCCTGATCCGCGATCGCGACGGCAAGTACACCAGCACGTTCGATGGGGGTCTTCGCCTCCGCGGGCATCGAGGTCGTCAAGATCCCGCCACGGACACCCAGGGCGAACTGTTTCATCGAACGGTGGGGGCGCAGCCTTCGCGAGGAGTGCACCGACCGGTTGCTGATCTACCACGAACGACAC
Source organism: Actinoplanes sp. ATCC 53533 (assembly GCF_003947245.1). Classification (NCBI taxonomy): domain Bacteria; kingdom Bacillati; phylum Actinomycetota; class Actinomycetes; order Micromonosporales; family Micromonosporaceae; genus Actinoplanes; species Actinoplanes sp. ATCC 53533. The sequence continues at coordinate 5,766 of NZ_QHHV01000073.1, forward strand.
GCCCTCGCGGTGGTCGGCGAGTGCGTGGACCACTTCAATGATCACCGGCCGCACCAAGGCCGGCAGCGGCTGCCGCCGAACCACGACGCGGCCGTCGTGATCGCGATGGATGCTCCCGTACGACGCCGGCGACGCCTCGGCGGCGTGATCAACGAGTACCACCGAGCAGCCTGACCCGATCTTCAAAGTGCCAGCTCACGGCCACCAACGGAGTTTCGGCACGGTACACGTCAGGTGGCGATGGCCTGGCCTCCACTCAGTCGATAGCAAGTTATTGGGGACGTTAGTAGATTCCCTCTTGATTTAAGATTTTAATCCGCTACCTTAGGAGTAGATGAGCCAGTCAAACCACTAAGGGGCCTCACGTGACCGTTCCCACCGGCTACGACCCGAACATCCGCTTCTATTCCACCCGCTACCAGCAGGGCGGGCGCACGGTCTTCTCCCTCGATCTGTCCCTGACCCAGATCGCCGACCTGCTGCCAGCGCCGGACCCGAACAACCCGACCGAGGGCAACCGCAAGGTGAAGGAGGGCCACGCCCGCGACTTCGGCGACTACATCCGGGCGACCCCCGACTGGGTGGCGCCGGCGCTCGTGCTGCGCGCGCCCGACATCTTCGAGTTCGAGGTGAAGGAGGAGGTCGCCGGCACCCAGTTCGGGATCATCTCCTTCCCGACCGACGCCCGAACCGACCTGCGGATCCTCGACGGACAGCACCGGACCCTCGGCATCCACCTCGCGATCCGCGGGATCGCCGCCGACCTGGAGAAGTCCCGCAGCGCGCTCGCCGCGGCCAAAAAGAACGGCGAAGTCCAGGCCGTCCTCGACAACTTCCAGGCCAGGATCGACAAGCTCACCGACCAGCGCGCCCGGCTGTCTCGGGACCGCACCTCGCTGCAGATCTTCATCGAGGACGACCAGACCGCCTACAAGCAGATGTTCTTCGACATCGCCGAGAACGCCCTGGGCATCACCTCCTCGGTCAAGGCCCGCTTCGACAGCCGCAAGGTCGTCAACCGCGCCCTGGACGGGGTCATGAAGCACGCGCTGTTCAAGGACCGCGTCGACCTCGAACAGGACCGCATGGGCCGCGGCAACCCCAACATCGTCGGCGCCAAGCAGGTCGCCGAGATCATCCGCACCATCGCCGTCGGCATCGACGGCCGCGTTGGCCGCCGCCTCGAGGACGAGCTCGACGAGGGCGAACTGGTGGAGAAGACCAACAACTTCCTCGACGTCCTGCTCGCCGCCTTCCCCGCGCTGGAGGCCGTCGCCGACGGCACCATGACCCCGCAGGACCTGCGCACGAGCAACATGCTCGGATCCACCGTCATGCTGCGGATGCTCGCCGGGGTCTACGCCGAACTCGCCGACCGCCAGGCCTTCGACGACGAGGACGTCACCGAGTTCTTCGTGCAGCTCGCCCCGTCGATGGCTGGCCCGGTCACCACCGCCAGCATCTGGGTCGACCACGTCCCCGACAACGTCTTCACCGTCGGGTCCCTCTCGCCCCGCAGTCGTCGCCAGGACCTCAAGACCCTCCGCGACACGATGGTCAAGTGGGCCCTCGACAAGCCCGTCTGGCTGACCAGCTGACACCCGCACCGTTCACCCAGAAATGGGGCTCTCGCCGCGTGCACCGGCGAGGGTCTCCTTCTGACATGCGTGACGGGCAGAAACCGCGGGCTCCGCCGACGCCCGCGAAGGAGCAGAGGTCCCGCAGTGGGACAGCGGTTCCAGTTCGTCGTCGGGGTCGTCAGTCGCGGCGCCGTGGTGCAGGGCCTCGCGCAGCCAGCCCAGTCCGTCCGAGCGAGTGACAACGGTTGATCGCCGCTTCCTCGTCGAGGTCGTCTTCGCCTTCGTAAGATGCCGGGTAGCCGCACCGCTATCCACCCGTCCTCGCCGAGCGGTGGCTGGCAGCCGATCGGTGCAGCCTAGACGCCGCGGTGCGCCCGCGGCTCGAAGGGCGCAGGCGACCGATCGATGTTGGGGCACTGTCCCTTAGGGGGACATGGGCTTCACAGACCCATGCCGTGGGCCGTGACTTGGCCCGCTGTTACCCGCTGATCGAAGGGCTGCGTCGGACCCGTCCACCGCGACGGCTGCCAGCGGCAACCCGCTCGTCGGAAGGCGGTTGAGGTGCATCACTGGTACGGGAAGTCTGTCGCCCTCGACTTCACAAAGAGGCTAGCTGGAGCAATCGGCATGGACCGGCGCACAATGGAACGCGTGCAGAGATCCATGTACAACTTCAAGGAGGCGGTATCTGTGCAGCTCAGAGCGTTGCCGCCGCCGCACCACGGGCATGGACGGCGCAGCGGATGGCACTTGGGCCTCCACGCCATCTGTGCAGAGTTGAGTGGCGACGCTCTCGCGATAGAGCGACATGGCATCTGACCTGCCAAAACTCGGGAGCGCCTGGAGGGTAGCTAGCGCGTGGCCCCCGCGTGGATGGACTTAGAACACATGTCCATTCCAATCCTGCAATTTGCATGCTACGCTCGCGTTCCCTAAGAGATGAGGAGCCGAAGAGATGGAAGTGACCGAAGTGCTCAAGACGGCCTGGACAGCCGTCCAAGCCGCAGAGTTGCCCGACTCGATCCAGCCAGCAGCCTTCCGGGAGGCAGTGCGTCTGTTGTCCCCGCAGACCTACTCTCCGTCGTTCCAGGCGCCCCCGCTGTCTAACGCTGAGGGAAAGGACGGTGGTGTCAAAGCCGGCGCTAAAGGCGGTCAAGGGCTCGGGGCAAGCAATCAACCGGTTGCTGACGAGGCTGTCATATACGCGCGAGTGATCGAGCACACGGGCGTAGACCGCGAGAAGCTGGAGCAGATTGTCCATCTGGACGGTGATGTACTCAAGATGAGCCTTCCTGGCATCAAGCTCGGCAAGAACAATGCCGAAAAAACCCGAGCCGTCGCACATATCCTCACCATCGTGCGTAGTTTCGGGATGGAGGAGTCCGAGACGTCAGTCGACGTGGTGCGCACGGAGGTGAGTCGACTCAAGTGCTACGACTCGGCAAACTTCTCCTCTCAGCTGTCAAAGCTGAGCGGCTTCATCATAACGGGTTCGGGCTCAAATCGACGGATTCGTGCAAAGGCTGCGGGGATTGCTGCATTCCCGGCCCTGGTGGACAACCTCTTGGGTGTGAAGTGACGGGGTGACCCGGACAACGATGCTGATGGAGTCGGGTCCGCTGAGTGGCCGACGTCGCTCCACTACACGTGGCCCTTATGGCTGCCTGCTTCAGAAGCCGATGACGAGTAGGCGGGCTTCCATCACCATGACCACCGAAATCCAACAACGGTCTCTTCGATAAATGGAATATACTTGTGTATCGACCTTCCCTGGAAACTTGTACGCTCCTCCTCGACTGGCTGACCGAGCAGATGGTCTTCCCACACACACCAGAAGGCTTGGCGGGGAAGCGCGACTCGGAACTCCACTGCGAAGTCGATGTTGTCCGATCTACCGAAGGCCGCTCTACGAACCTCACTTAACCGATTATCTTTCTGAAACGTAGTTCTATACTCCAGCGAGGTGGCCTCCCCTTCCTCAAGAGGGCGACTCAAAATTATCTCTACGGCGCAGAGGCCGCCTCCGTATCGGTATTTGCTTCCCAACTTCCCGCCGTGTATGACGTCTATGGACGATGCCTCGGGCTCATGATTGAAAATATAGCTGCAGACCCCGTCTTCGGTGGCACGGATCATGTGGAGTGTGTGTCGTAGTTCTAAGGAACTTTGCGGGCCGACGAAATATCGTTCAAATAGGCCGATGGTTCTGTGGCGCTGGCGTTGCACCATCGCTCGGCGCTCGCGCATGGTGCGCGATATTCCGAGCTGGGGATAGGGTCGACCTGATAGTGTGGCAAACAGTAGGTTTTCGTCTTCGCGATTGATCTCGAATGCAGAAATGAACCAGGAAAGGGTCTCGGTTGATATGGCCTGCCCGTTTAATGCCCTGGACACTCGATCCTTAAGAGATCTTGCTAGATCGGTAGAACTCTCTGCTCTTTCGCCGCGCTCCCAAAGATCTAGCGCGATTACCTCAGCTACTGCTGCCTGGCTAAGTAAACTTCGCGTCCGCATTGCATGCGTTTGCCAACGCCGCCGATAGCTGGGGTTCTGCAACAGTAGGGTTCTAAGAAGTTCGCCTGTCGCTATTGGATCTCGCATCGTTGACGTCCGCACCCTTGATCTCCGGCGCAACTCGCCCGAGAAAGCCCTTGAATTGACCACGACCACGCTGTTGACCTGGGGCGAGTCTAGGAGGCGGCGACGGTGGCGGCAACGTCTGCGGCCCGACGCGCGACGTAAGCGCGACAACGCCGTAGTGAGAGCGTGTTTTAGATGTGGGTCGCACGGCGTGTCCGGCGGTGGGTGACGGCACCATGGTCCATATATCGGTGTGGATCGAGTGCGGCGGTACCCCTCGGATTTGACGGACGCGCAGTGGGAGCTCATCGAGCCGATGCTGCCGCTGCCGAAGTGGATGGGCCGGCCGGAGAAGCATCCACGTAGAGTGATCGTAGATGCGATCTTGTATGTGGTGCGGACCGGGTGCGCGTGGCGGTACCTGCCAGCGGATTTCCCGCCGTGGGAGACCGTGTACGGCCGGTTCCGGCAATGGAACAAGCGCGGAGTCACCGAAAGGATCCTGACAGAACTACGCGAACAGGTTCGTATCGCCCAGGGACGGAACCCGGAACCGAGCGCGGGGATCATCGACTCGCAAAGCGTCAAGACCGCCGACACCGTCGCGAAGACTACGCAAGGTTACGACAGTGGTAAGAAGATCGGGGGCCGGAAGCGGTTCATCGTGACCGACACGATCGGCTTGTTGATCGTGGTGTGCGTGGTCGCGGCGAGCGTGCAGGACCGCGACGGCGCGAAGGGGACGTTGTTGAGTCTCTGCCACACACTCGGTGTCCGGTATGTACTCGCTGATGGTGGTTTCGCGGGAGTGTTGGTCGAGTGGTGCGCCCGGATCTTGACGTTGACCCTGGAGATTGTCCGCAAACCAAAGGGGCAAAAGGGATTCGTGCTGATCCCGCGCAGGTGGCCAGTAGAACGGACGTTCGGCTGGCTGATGCTCCACCGCAGACTCGCCCGCGACTACGAAACCGACCCAGAGGTGTCTGAGCACATGATCCGCTGGGCCGCGATCAACGGCATGCTCGGCTGGCTCGACCGCGGTGGACCCGCCGTACGCACACCCCGCCGCACCTTCAACACACCCGAGTAACCACATCTAAAACGCGCTCTGAGATGTGATGCGCCGTGGGATGACGCAGGGTTCGCTCGGTCGTCTTGTCCGATATATCCGCCGAACCAGCGGGCGGATAGCACGTTAGTTCGAACGCCGAGCGGAAGTCGGTGCATCTGTCCTATTGACGATGCCTTTTCGTCGGCCCTTAGTTATCCTCTGTAGGCTTTCTGTCGAATGCGGGGCAACGTGAGCGATCCTGAGATTGAGGCGATGACGGCGGTCGCGACCGCGCTGGGGGACCTGGACGAAGACGTGCAGGGTCGCGTCCTTCGCTGGGCTGCCGAACGATTCGAAGTCAAGCTACACACAGGCGTGCGTGTTCTTGACGGTCGTGACGCCGGCGTCGAGAACGGCTCTAGCGACGGCGTCACCGAAGCGGAGATCGCGGAGGAGGCCCCCGCATACGGACACTTCGCCGAGCTGTTCGCGAAGGCGCAGCCGAAGACTGATCCCGACAAGGCGTTAGTCGCGGCGTACTGGGTGCAGGTACATGAGGGAAACGCCTCCTGGCAGTCGCAGACCCTCAATACCCAGCTCAAGAATCTCGGCCACGCGGTCGGCAATATCACCGAGGCGATGACGAGCAACATTCGAAAGAAGCCGCAGCGCATCATCCAGCTGCAGAAGTCCGGCAACTCGCGTCAGGGCCGCAAGACCTACAAGGTAACGCACGAGGGCATGGTCTATGTGCAGGGAATGCTCGGCGGCGGGGTTTCCTGACGTGGCTTTGACGCCGGCGGACGCATTTTCTGCCCTTCCGCTGACACTGCGCGCCGACCTGCTTTCCGCTTTCAGCGAGATCGTGAAGAACTACCGGGAGCACCGGTGGGAGCCGTCGGAGTTAAACGGCGGCAAGTTGTGCGAGGCCGTGTACACGGTGTGCAAAGGTTGGCTGGACGGCGGCACGTACGCGGCCCGTGCGCAGAAGCCGAACAACTTCCCCAAGACCTGCTGGGAGATGGAGGTCAAGTACGCCTCCGTGCCCAACAGCAGGTCGACCCGCATCTTGATCCCGCGCATGATGTTGGGTTTGTACGACATCCGGAACAACCGAGGTGTCGGACATGCAGGGGCCGACGTGGACCCGAACCATATGGATGCCACGGCGGTGCTCTACACCGCCAAGTGGCTCATGGCCGAGTTGGTCCGAGTCTTGCACACCCTGACGACGGAGGAGGCGAGCGCTATCGTTGACGGTCTGATCGAGCGTGAGGTCGCCTGGGTTTGGGTGGACGGCGACAAGAAGCGAATTTTGAAGAAGGGCATGACCTGGAAACAGCAGACCTTGGTGCTGCTGCTTACCGAGGCCAGCGACGTCCCCGAGGCCGACCTATTCCGCTGGCTAGAGCACACGGGTCTGCCGTCGTTCCGGAAGGACGTACTCAAGCAACTGCACCACGACCGCCTCATCGAGTACGACACTGCGGCCCGTACGGTCCGGCTGCTCCCGCCCGGGGTTACGGCCGCAGAGGGCTTGGTGGCGCCGGCCCCATGACCTGCATTGGCAAGCCTCCGTTGCGAAGTACGTGAGCACGGGGGAAGTCACGGCGTGCACACCAACTCCCTTGAGGCTATGGCGGTGTGCGTAACCCGAGTGTTGGGCTCCGGACACCAAAACGTAGCATCCATGCACTGCATGGGTGTTCATGGGCACATCGTAACCAGTCGTGTGTTCCGACGTTGTACCTGCCGAAAATGTCATCCGCGCAGCTCAGGCGGCATGCTCGTACTCGTGCAGGACGCCGCCGAGGCGGTCACGACGACGGATGTCGAGTTGGGTGAGCCGGTCCGGGTCGGTGATCGGTTCGGGTAGCGGTGCGAGTGGTCGGGCGTTGGCGATGCCCTGATGCGGACGATGTCCGTTGTAGAAGGTCTCGTACTCGCGCAGCGCGTGCAGCAGGTGCCGCTGGTTGAGGATCAGAGTGCGGTCGAGGAGTTCGCGGCGGCAGGTTCGTACCCAGCGTTCCATGATCGCGTTCATCCGGGGTGTCCGTATTCCGGTGAGCACGACATCGATTCCGGCGTCGGCCAGGACGGTGTCGAACAGGGCCGGGTACTTGCGGTCACGGTCGCGGATCAGGTATTTCACCTGGCAGCCGGTGTCTTCGAGGTCCATGACGAGGTTGCGGGCGGTCTGGGCCACCCAGCCAGCGGTCGGGTGCGCGGTGGCGCCGAGGATCCGGATGCGGCGGGTGGCATGCTCGATGACCGCGAGTACGTAGAGGCGGGCGCCGGTCAGCGTGGTCGTCTCGAAGAAGTCGGCGGCGATGACGGCGTGGGCCTGGGAGTTCAGGAACGCGGCCCAGGTGCTGCTGGTGCGCTGGGGCGTCGG
>NZ_QHHV01000074.1:0-90198 GCF_003947245.1 Actinoplanes sp. ATCC 53533
GGGGATGGTCAAGGCGCTGCACGCGGCCGGCATGGAGGTCATCCTCGACGTCGTCTACAACCACACGGCGGAGGGCAACCACCTCGGCCCGACCATGAGCCTCAAGGGCATCGACAACCGGACCTACTACCGCCTGGTCGACGATCAGCCCAATTTCTACATGGACTACACCGGCACGGGTAACAGCCTCAACGTGCGCAGCCCGCAGAGTCTCCAGCTGATCATGGATTCGCTGCGGTACTGGGTGACCGAGATGCACGTCGACGGCTTCCGGTTCGACCTCGCCTCCACCCTGGCCCGGGAGTTCTACGACGTCGACCGGCTCTCCACCTTCTTCGAGGTGGTCCAGCAGGACCCGGTGGTCGGGCAGGTCAAGCTCATCGCGGAGCCGTGGGACGTCGGCCCGGGCGGCTACCAGGTCGGCAACTTCCCGCCGAACTGGACCGAATGGAACGGCAAGTACCGCGATACCGTGCGCGACTTCTGGCGGGGTGAGCCGGCCACCCTGGCCGAGTTCGCCAGCCGCATCACCGGCTCGGCCGACCTCTACCAGGACGACGGCCGTAAGCCGTTCCACTCGATCAACTTCGTGACCGCGCACGACGGCTTCACGCTCAACGACCTGGTCTCGTACAACGACAAGCACAACGAGGCGAACGGCGAGGAGAACCGCGACGGCGACGGCCACAACCGGTCCTGGAACTGCGGCACCGAGGGCCCGACCGACGACGTGCAGGTCCTGGCGCTGCGGGCCAAGCAGCGGCGCAACTTCCTCGCCACCCTGATGCTGAGCCAGGGCGTGCCGATGATCTCGCACGGCGACGAGCTCGGCCGCACCCAGCAGGGCAACAACAACGCGTACTGCCAGGACAACGAGGTCAGCTGGATCGACTGGGAGAACGCCGACGAGACGCTGCTGGAGTTCACCCGCAAGCTGACCGCGTTCCGGCACCGCCACCAGGTCTTCCAGCGGCGCCGGTTCTTCACCGGCCTGCCGGTGACCGCGCGCGGCGGCGGCGACCCGCTGCCCGACCTGGAGTGGTTCACCCCGGACGGCCGGCAGATGGCCGGCGACGACTGGGGCAACGACTTCGGCCGGGCGGTGGCCCTGTTCGTCAACGGCGAGGGCATCCGTGAGCGCGGCCAGTACGGCCAGCGCCACGTGGACAGCTCCTTCCTGCTCTTCTTCAACGCACACGACGCGCCCATCGAGTTCCACACGCCCCCCACGGAGTACGGCGAGAAGTGGGAGAAGGTCATCGAGACCGCGGAGCCGTCGCCGGACAGCCCGGTGTTCGTCGAGGCGGGCTCGGCCCTGCTCGTGCCGGACCGCTCGCTCATCGTCTTGGACAGGACGGTCTAAATTGCCCCTTTCTGGCACCTATCGCGTCCAGGTCCGCCCCGAATTTCCCCTGAAGGCCGCCGCCGAAGTCGCCGACTACCTGGCTGACCTCGGGGTCAGCCACCTCTACACCGCCCCGCTGCTGACCGCGACGCCCGGCTCCGGGCACGGCTACGACGTCGTCGACCACAGCCAGGTCAACCCGGCGCTCGGCGGCGAGGAAGGCCGGCTGGCCCTGCGGGCGGCCCTGGACGGCGCCGGGCTGGGGCTGGTGATCGACATCGTGCCCAACCACGCCGGCGTCGGCGTCCCAGCGGCCAACCCGACGTGGTGGGACGTGCTCAAGCGCGGCGAGCAGTCCGCGTACGCGAAGTTCTACGACATCGACTGGTCCCGCGGCCGGCTGCTGATCCCGGTGCTGGCCGACGAGCCGGACGCGGTGGAGCAGCTCAAGGTCGAGGGCGACGAGCTGCACTACTTCGACAAGCGTTATCCGATCGCCGAGGGCACCGGCGGGGGCACCCCGCGCGAGGTGCACGACCGGCAGCACTACGAGCTGGCCAACTGGACCCGTGGCGACTCCGAGCTGAACTACCGCCGGTTCTTCACCATCACCGACCTGGCCGGCCTGCGGGTCGAGGATCCCGAGGTTTTCGCCGCGACCCACCGTGAGATCCTGCGCTGGTACGACGAGGGCGCCGTGCAGGGCATCCGGGTCGACCACCCGGACGGCCTGCGCGACCCGGGCGAATATCTGCGGCGGCTGCACGAGGCCGCGCCGGACGCCTGGATCACGGTGGAGAAGATCCTCGAACCCGGCGAGAAGCTGCCGGACTGGCCGGTGGCCGGCACGACCGGGTACGACGCGCTGGCGGAGATCTGCGGAGTCTTCGTCGACCCGGGCACCGAGGCGTTCTTCGACACCCTCGACCACCACCTGACCGGCGGCGAGCGCAGCTGGCAGGACCTGATGCACGGGACCAAGCTGCACGCCGCCAGCACGCTGCTCGCGGCCGAGCTGGCCCGGATGTGCCGGCTGGTGCCCGAGATCGGGGCCGCCCCGCGTGCCCTCGCCGAGTTGGCCGCCTGTTTCCCGGTCTACCGCTCCTACCTGCCGTTCGGCTCGCGGCATCTGGCCCAGGCGCGGTCCGAGGCCGGCCGGCGGTGCCCCGCGCTGATCCCGGCCCTGGACCAGCTCACCGCCCGGCTGCGGCGCCCGGAGGACGAGCTGGCCATCCGGTTCCAGCAGTACACCGGCGCGGTCATGGCCAAGGGCGTGGAGGACACCGCCTTCTACCGGTGGACCCGGTTCACCGCCCGCAACGAGGTCGGCAACGACCCGGCCAAGTTCGGCGTGCACCCGGACGAGTTCCACGAGTATGCCGCCGAGCGGCTGCGTAAATGGCCCGAGACCATGACCACGCTCTCCACCCACGACACCAAGCGCAGCGAGGATGTCCGGGCCCGGCTCGCCGTGCTCAGCGAGCTGCCGGGGGACTGGACCGAGACCATCCGCCGCTGGGTCCGGCTCGCCCCGCTGCCCGATCCGGCCCTGGCCCACCTGATCTGGCAGGCCGCGGTCGGCGCGTGGCCGCTGCCACGGGAGCGGCTGCAGGCGTACGCGCTCAAGGCCGCCCGCGAAGCCGGCGCCGGTACCACCTGGCAGCATCCCGACGACCGGTTCGAGACCGCGCTGCGGGAGATGGTCGACAAGATCTACGACGACCCGGCCCTGCACGCCGAGGTCACCGACTTCGCCACGGCGATCACCGCGCCCGGCTGGTCCAACTCGCTGGGCCAGAAGCTGATCCAGCTCACCATGCCCGGCGTGCCGGACACCTACCAGGGCACCGAGCTCTGGGATTTCTCGCTGGTCGATCCCGACAACCGGCGGCCTGTCGACTACGGCCTGCGCCGGGAGTTGCTGGGCCGGCTGGACGACGGCCCGCCGCCGCCGATCGACCCGACCGGCGCCGCGAAACTGCTGGTCACCAGCCGCACCCTGCGGCTGCGCCGGCAGCGGCCGGAGCTGTTCACCGGCTACCGGCCGGTGTTCGCCGAGGGCCGGGTCTGTGACCACGTGCTCGCCTTCGACCGGGGCGGCGTGGTGGCGGTCGCGACCCGGCTGCCGGTGGGATTGTCACGCCACGGCGGCTGGCACGACACCACGTTGTCACTCGACGGCCACACCTGGCGGGAAGTCTTCACCAATACCAGCTACGGCGGATACCGCCTGGCGGTGGCCGACCTGCTGCACACCTACCCCGTCGCGCTGCTGGTGAAAGAGTGATGACGCTCTTCGAAGTGTGGGTCCCCGAGAAGACCGTCAGGCTGCGGGTCGACGGAACGGACCGCGAGATGGAACGTGGCGACGACGGGTGGTGGCGCCTCGAGGTGCCCGAGGCCGGGCCGGGCACCGACTATGCCTATCTGCTGCCGGACCACGACGGTGCGCTTCCCGACCCACGCTCGGCGTGGCAGCCTGGTGGCGTGCACGGCCCCAGCCGGGTGTACGACCACTCCGCCTTCGCCTGGACGGATGGTTCCTGGACCGGCCGCCAGCTACCGGGCGCGGTTCTCTACGAGTTGCACGTCGGCACGTTCACCCCGCAGGGCACCTTCGACGCCGCGATCGAGCGGCTGGACCACCTCGCCGACCTCGGTGTGGATCTGGTCGAGCTACTGCCGGTCAACTCCTTCAACGGCGAATACAACTGGGGTTACGACGGCGTCTGCTGGTATGCCCCGCATGAGGTGTACGGCGGCCCGGACGGTCTCAAACGCTTCGTGGACGCCGCCCACCGCAGGGGCATCGGGGTGGTGCTCGACGTCGTCTACAACCACTTCGGCCCGAGCGGTGCGTACGCGCCGATGTTCGCGCCGTACCTGAGCGCCGCCGGGACCAACCCGTGGGGCGACTCGGTCAACCTCGACGGCCCGCTGTCGGAGGAGGTGCGCCGCTACATCATCGACAGCGTGCTCGGCTGGCTGCGTGACTACCACGTCGATGGATTGCGGCTCGACGCCGTGCACGCGCTGGCCGACCACAACGCGATCCACCTGCTGGAACAGCTGGCGGTCGAGGTGGAGAGCCTGTCCACCCACCTGAACAGGCCGCTGTCGCTGATCGCGGAGTCCGACCTCAACGACCCGAAGCTGATCACCGGTCGCGAGGCGAACGGCTACGGTCTGCAGGCGCAGTGGGACGACGACGTGCACCACGTCCTGCACGCGCTGCTCACCGGCGAGCGGCAGGGCTACTACGGCGACTTCGGCTCGCTGGAGAGCCTGGAGACGGTGCTCACCGGCGCGTTCTTCCATGCCGACACGTGGTCCAGCTTCCGCCGCCGCCGGCACGGCCGCCCGGTCGACCGGGCCCGCATCCCGGGGCACCGGTTCGTCGCGTACCTGCAGAATCACGACCAGATCGGCAACCGGGCGGTCGGTGACCGGCTGTCCGCGACGCTCTCGCCCGGCCGGCTCAAGATCGGCGCCACGCTGCTGTTCACCGCGCCGTTCACACCGATGCTGTTCATGGGCGAGGAGTGGGCGGCGAGCAGCCCGTGGCAGTTCTTCACCAGCCACCCGGAGCCGGAGCTGGCCACGGCGGTGCGGAAGGGCCGGCGGCGCGAGTTCGCCACGCACGGCTGGGCCGAGGCCGAGGTGCCGGACCCGCAGGATCCCGCCACGTTCGAGCGATCCAAGCTGGACTGGGACGAGCGGGACAAACCGGGCCACGCGGAGATCCTGGAGCTGCACCGGCGGCTGATCGCACTGCGCCGCAGCCGCACCGACCTGTCCGACCCGCGCCTGGACAAGGTCGAGGTCTGGCACGGCGACCAGTACGTCGTGATGCGCCGCGGCGCCTGCGCGGTGGCCGCGAACCTCGCCGCGGTCCCGCAGACGATCAGCCTGCGCGCGACGCCCCGCAGCGTGCTGCTGGCCACCGAGCCGGGCGTCGTGCTGCAGCGCGACCGGGTCGAGCTGCCCCCGGAGACCGCGGTGGTGGTCGCCTTCCGCTGACGACGGCCCACCGCACCGGATCCCTGAGACACGCGCTCAGGCGAGGCGGGCTGGTCCAAGACGCCCGCTAAGCGGTGCGGTGCGGGGCGGTCCGCGACACCCGCTCAGTGGGGTGGGCTGGTGCGGGAGAACCGCTCAGCGGGGTGGGCTGGTCCGTGACGCTCGCTCGGCGAGGGTGGGCTGGTGCGGGAGAACCGCCCAGCGGGGTGGGCTGGTCCGTAACGCTCGCTCAATGGGGCGGGTTGGTCCGGGCCACAGCCGCCGGGTTCGGCGCGGCCGGGTGGGCTCCGCGCCAGCGTTGGCTCAGCCGGTACGCCGCCGCCCGGGTGCCGTGCCCGATGCCGGTCGGATACAGGTCCGGCGGGGCGTTACGGACCGGGTCGAACGCCAGTGCCGCGTCCTGGGCGGCCGGCAGGACCGCGCCGAAGCGTACCCGGCCGACGACGTCGACGGCGGCGCCGTCGGCCAGCGACAGCAGCAGCCGGGCGCCGTCGTGCTCGGCCGCGGCGACGACCGATTCGAGGGTGCGGCCGAGCGGCCGGCCGGATGGGTCCGGCCGGACCTCGAGGTGGAACGTGCGCCCGGAGCCCGACCGGTACGGCAGGATCGAGTCGTAGGTGGCGTCGAAGCCGCGCCGGGGCACCGGCACGTGGCGCAGCAGCCGGCCCTGCCCGGCCGTGGAGAAGAGCAGGTCGTGCCGCCGTCCCGCGACGGGACCGTGCACCCGGACGGCGACACCGAGGACGTCGGCGCGGCCCGGCCGGGTGCCGGCGCCCTTGGAGATCCGCAGGGTGACCGGGTGCCGGCCGGGGCGGTCGAGCAGCGCCGAGCCGGTCGGTGCGGGCGCACCCCAGACTTCCAGGTCGCCGGTGAAGGAGCGGCCGTCCGGATGCAGGAAACGGCGGTCGCGGGAGCGTGCGACACGCACCGCCACGGCTGCGGCGACGGCGGCCGCCGTCAGGGTCGTGGCGATTCGCATGCTGCGCGGTTACCCCGATCCGGGTGGCGATATGCGGGACTGTCGCACCCGTACGCCACCATGGTCAGCATGTGGGGGAGCAAGCGGCGCCGCAAGCGCAAGGGCAAGTGGTACGACAACTGCGACTGTGACTGCAGTTTCTGCGATTTCTGCGATTTCTGCGACTTCAACCTGCTGAGCAGCACTTTGCTCGCGCTGTCCCGGCTCGGCGGCCGACGGCGGGGCTCGCGTGCCGACGCCGCCGTCACCGCCGCCATCCGCGGCTACCGCCGGATCTCGCCGCGCCTGCCCACCCGCTGCCCCTACACCCCGACCTGCAGCGCGTACGGCCTCGATGCGGTCCAGCGCTACGGCACCCGCAAGGGCCTGCGGCTGACCGCGGGCCGGCTGCGGCGCTGCCGCCCCGGTGTCACGTTCGGGACGGCGGACCCCGTTCCGTGACATTCGTCCGGCACGATGTCGATCCGGAACGCGGACGGGAGAGCGGTGTCGACGATCGATGACGAGAACGGCGGGGCGCAGGTTCGCAAGGTGGTCCTGCACCGGCGGGTGCCCACGCAGCGCCGGCCCCGCCCGGCCCGCGCCCAGCGCGCGATCGCCGGCCTGCGGCGCACCTTCACCCAGTCGGATTACCCCCAGCCGGATTTCGTCCGGCCCGACCGGCTGATCCGCACCTGGGGTGGCTCGCTCGCGCCGTGGCGGCTGGCCGCCGTCGGCGTGATCATCATTCTCCTGCTGTCCTTCGCCTGGGTGCGGCTCTTCCACATCGGCCCGCCCTCGATCGAGGACCTGCGCCGCACCGCCGGGGTCGACGAGTGGCAGACGCTGCCCATCGGCGTCAAGGACGACCAGCCCAGGGTCGCCGAGCGGAACAAGGCCACCGGGAAGTGGAGCGGCTTCGACATCGACATCGCTTACATGATCGCCGAGGATCTGGGCTTCCGCCGCGAGGAGGTGCTGTTCTACGGCATCGAGAGCGAGGACCGGGCCCGGATGGAGGCCACCGACCTGAACGGCAAGCCGGTGCCGGTCAAGATGGTGATCGCCAGCTACAGCATCACCGAGGATCGCGAGCGCGAGCCCAACGTGATGTTCTCGCAGTCATACCTGCACACCGAGCAGTCGGTGATCACCCTCAAGGGGCATGACAAGGTCGCCAGCCTCGAGGAGTTCAAGGACAAGGATGTCTGTTCGCTGTCGAGTTCCACCAGCGCCAAGACCGCCGACGACTCCAAGGCCAGGCTGACGCGGCGAAACCGCGTCTCGGAGTGCTTCCGCCTGCTGGACGACGAGAAAGTTCAGGCGGTCACCACCGACGCGGCCATCCTGGGCGGCTACAAGGACCGTTTCCCGACCAAGTACGACCACTGGGACCTGGGCCTGGACAAGACCGAGGCGTGGGGCGTCAGCGTTGGCGCCAACGCCGCCCTGCGCGACCTGGTGAACATCACGCTCTACCGGTCCTTCAAGGATCCGAAGGACGCGCGCTGGGAGCACGCGTACGAAAACAACATCCTGCCGGAGACCGTGACGAACAAATCGGCCGACGGTGAGCTCGTGCCGCTGGCCCGGCCGCAGCAGCCCGTCACGGCCCGGCCGCGGGTCCGCGAGCTGCCCTGGGAGGAGGTGGTTCCGTGACCGTGACGCCGATCGCGCGGCCGCCGCGCCGGGTGCGCCGCAGCCAGCTCAACTGGCTGCTGACCGCGCTGCCGGCCTTCCCGCTGGTGCTGCTCGTGCTCCGGCTCTGGTATCTGAGCCGCCAGGATCTGCCGACGATGCTGCTGCTGGTGCAGTACATCAGCCCGCTCGGCATGATCAGCGCCCTGATCATCACGCTGATCTGGACCGTCCCGGCGGTCGTGCTGGTGCTGCGGGCCCTCGGTGGCCTGCTGCTGGTCAGCACGCCCGATCAGGAGGACGCCGCCCGCCGTTCGTTGCTCGCGCTGACCGCGCTGCGCATGCCGGACTGGGTGGTGGCGGTCGCCGTGGCGCTGGCCGGCTTCACCTGGCAGCTGCGCCTGCTGCCCACGCTGTTCATGCTCGTCGCCGTCATCCTCGCGCTGACCGCGGTGCAGCGCCATCCCGGCGAGCGGCGGATGCTCGTCGTGGCGACGCTGGTGGTGCCGGTCGTGCTCGGCCTGATCGTGCTGCTCTGGGCCTGGCCGGGCATCCGGATGTCGCTGGCCGCGGGGGAGTACGGCACGGCCGCGCTGCTGATCGCGCCGTCCCTGCTCGGCTGGCTGCTCACCGGCCCGCTGCCGCCGCGCGCGGCCCGGCTCGCCACCCACTGGCCGGCCGTGGCGGCCGTGATCGTCGCCCCGTTCGTGATCGGCGTGGTCTTCCTGCGCGCGCCCGTGCTGCCCAACAGCGCCGTCGAGGTCGGCGATCCCGCTCCCGCGGCCACGGTCGAGGTCATCCGCGGCCAGCTGATCACGGTCGACGACACCGCCACCACGATCCTGCAGCGGGGCGGCGAGGTAAGGTTCATCGCCAACGATCAGGTCCGCTCCAAGACCCTGTGCCCGGAGCCGATCCGGACCCAGCACAGCCGGATCACGGTGCGCGGCTGGGCGATCGACCAGTCCGCGCTGGAGTGGGTCGCGCCCACCCGGCGGGTCACCGATGTTGACCCGCGCTGCCTCGGCCGCCCGCTGAAACCGCGATGACCTCGGGATTTGCGGGGGTACGAGCCGGTTGTCCCGGCGCGCCGCCGACCACGTGCAGACAGGTTGGACCGGACCTGGCAGGCTGCACGCCATGACCTTGCACCTGCGGTGGGCGGCCGTCACCGATAGAGGCCACGTCCGGAGCAACAATCAGGACGCTTACTACGCCGGTGACCGGCTCCTCGTCGTCGCGGATGGTATGGGCGGCATGGCCGCCGGTGACGTCGCGAGCCGTCTCGCCGTCGAGGCGATGACCTCGCTCGACGTGGCGATCGACAACGACAGCCAGATGGACGCGCTGCACAAGGCGCTCGAGGTGGCGAACGGCCGGATCGCCGAGACCGTCGCCACCGACGCCGCCCTGCAGGGCATGGGCACGACGCTGACCGCCGTGATCTTCTCCGGTGACCGCGCCGCCCTGGCCCACGTCGGCGACTCCCGGGCCTACCTGCTGCGCGACGGCCGGCTCAACCAGCTGACCAAAGACGACACCTACGTGCAGATGCTGGTGGACCAGGGCCTGATCCGGCCGGAGGAGGCGGGCAGCCACCCGCGCCGCGCGGTCGTCACCCAGGCGCTGCAGGGCGAGCCGGTCAGCCCCTCATATGTCATCGTCGAGCCCGAGGCCGGCGACCGCTGGCTGCTGTGCAGCGACGGCCTCACCACGGTCGTCTCCGCCGAGCGGATCGAGGCGGAGATGCTCGCCTGCGACGATCCGCGGAGCTGCGCCGAGCGGTTGCTGGATCTCGCCCTGCAGGGCGGCGGTCCGGACAACATCACGGTGATTGTCGCCGATTTGACAGCCATCGACTGAGTCGACCCGCAGCGGAAATCCCCTGCGGGTCCGCCAAATACGCGCGGCCTGAATCCGGGTCCGCACAGCCTTCCCGCAACGGCCCGGGGCTGCGGTACCTTACTCCGGTCGCGGGACGGCCAGCCGCGGCTCTGCTGCGGGTGGTGATGACGACGGGACGGCTGTCGGCACAGTCAGCCGTGACGCTGGCGCTCGTCGCCGCCGTCACGGCGATCGGCACGTACGCCGTGCCCGCCGGCGCCGGCCAGCGGCTCTTCATCGACGCGGCCCAGGCCGCCGCCGGGGTGCTCGCCGCCGTCGTCTGCTTCGCGGCCGGCCGGGACCGCAGCGGCCCGCGGCGCCGCTGGCGCGTCCTGCTCGGCACCGGCCTCGCCGGCTTCGCGGCCGTCCGCCTGTGGTGGACCATCAGCGACGTCATCGAGCCCACCCGGCCCGTCGCCGCCCGGGTCATCGACGTCGGCTTCCTCGGCCTGCCGCTCTTCGCGGTGCTGGCCCTGATCGCCGGCTCGATGGCGCTGCCCCGCCCGGTCCAGGCCTCGGTGCGCCGCGACCAGGTCGTGCTGTTCATCGACAGCGTCCTGATCACCGGCTCACTGCTCGCGCTGGCCTGGTCGGCGCTGCCCCGCCGGATCTTCGACGAGATGGGCGACAACCCCAGGGTGGTGGGCTTCGCGGCGGCATACCCGATCGCGGATCTGCTCATCGCGGTGATGATCATGCTGCTGCTGGCCACCCGGCCGGCCTCGCGGGCGGCCCGGGTGCCCCTGCGGCTCAGCGCGCTGGCCATGCTGGCCCTGGGCGTCTCCGACGCGCTGCGGCTGCTGCACCTGAGCAGCGGGGTGCTCTCGCCGGTCGAGTCGGCCGGCTATCTGCTCGGCCCGATGCTGCTCGCCCTCGCCGCGGTCAGCAATCCCGGCCTCGGCGGTCCCGGCGGTCCGCGCCTCGAAGGGCGCGCCGAGGCGGACTGGCTGCACCTGCTGCTGCCGTACGTGCCGGTCGTCGCCACCGGCGTGGTCATCGCCGTGCGCACCGGGGCGGGCGGGCAGCTCACCTCGTACGAGGCCTATCTGGGGTGGCTCGGCCTCGGCCTGGTGGTGGCCCGGCAGATGTTCACCATCGTCGACAACACGGTGCTGCTCGCCCGCGTCTCCGAGGGCCAGCAGCGGCTGCACCACCAGGCATACCACGATCCGCTGACCGGGCTGGCCAACCGGGCGCTGTTCCGCGAGCGGCTGGTGCTCGCCCTCGACGCGCACCGCTACCGCGCCGCACCGGTGGCCCTGCTCTTCGCCGACCTGGACGACTTCAAGCTCATCAACGACAGCTTCGGGCACGCCATGGGCGACCGGCTGCTGCGCGCGATCGGCGAGCGGCTGGTCGCCGCGGTCGGCCCCGAAGCCCTGGTCGCCCGCCTCGGCGGCGACGAATTCGCGGTGCTGCTGGAGCACCGGACGGCCGACGCCGAGCCGGCCGGCCACCGCATCCTCGGGGCGCTGCGCGAGCCGTTCTCGATCGACGGCCACACGGTCGGCGTCAGCGCCAGCCTCGGCCTGGTCCTGCCGGAGCCCGGCGACGTCGAACTGTCGGCGGACACCCTGCTGCGCCGCGCCGACGCGGCCATGTACGTCAGCAAGCGCCGCGGCAAGAACGCCCTCGCCCGCTACGCCGGCAGCGCCGACGGCGGCCCGAACGCGGATCTGCCGCACCTGCTGGCCCGGGCGCTGTCCGGCGCGCCCGCGGCGGCCGGCTTCGAGGTCTACTACCAGCCGATCGTCCGGCTCTCCGACGGCGTGGTCGTCGCGGTGGAGGCCCTGGCCCGCTGGACCGACCCGGTGGCGGGCCCGGTCGACCCGGACGTGTTCGTGACGGTCGCCGAACGCACCGGGCTGGTCGCGGCGATCGACGACTTCGTGCTCGACCGGGCCTGCGCTGACGCGGCGGGACTGGCCAGCACCTACGGCCGGCCGATCGACGTGCACGTCAACGTCTCCGCGGCCCGGCTGGGCCAGCACGGGCTGGAGGAAGCGGTGGCGCAGGCCCTGGAGCGGCACAACGTGCGGCCGTCCCGGTTGGTCGTGGAGATCACCGAAACCCGCCGCATCCCGGACCTGCCGCGCGCGGCCGAGGTCGCGGACCGGCTGCGCCGGCGGGGGGTACGAATCGCCCTGGACGACTTCGGCAGCGGATACAACGCGCTGGCGCAGTTGCACTCGTTGCCGGTGGACATCGTGAAGCTGGACTCGACCCTGACCGATGTGGACGTCTCGCCGGAGCGGGCCGGGGCGTTGTGCCGCTCCGTGCTGGCGATCTGCGCGGAGCTGGGCATCGCCGTGGTGGCCGAGGGGATCGAGACTCCCGCCCGGGCCCGGGCGCTGGCCGCGCTGGGCTGCCACCTCGGCCAGGGCTATCTGTTCGGTCAGCCCGGGCCCGTGCACCGGCTGGCCGCGACGATTCCCGCGCAGCCTTCCCCACACCCCACCTCACACCTGGCCTCCTAGTTAGGAGACCAGGTGCCGCGGGAGGAGGCGCTTACTCGTTGTGCAGCACCTCGGCGATGGTGAGCCGGGCCGCGCCGCGGGCCGGGAGCAGCGCGCCGAGCAGGGCGATCACGACGCCAGCGAGGGCCATGAGCGCGAGCATCGGCGCCTGCCATACCTCCAGCACCGCCTGCGGGATGGCGACCCGCGCCGCGTCGGCGGCGGCCGGCAGGATGTAGCGGTGCGCGACGATCCCGATCGGGATGCCGAGCACGCCGCCGAGCACGCCGACGACGGCCATCGACGTCAGCACCATCGTGACGACCTGGCGCGGTGTCATCCCGATCGACTTCAGCATGCCGAGGTCGCGTCGGCGCTCCCGGACGTTGAGTACGACCGTGTTGAAGACTCCCAGCGCCGCCACGGCGGACAGCAGCAGCGACAGCACCGACGAGAAGCCGATCACGGTCACCTCGAAGTCGCTGACCTGGGCGGTGTCCCAGGCGTCGAGCGCCGGGTCGGCTGCTTTGACCGCGGTGAGGTAGGCCGTGACGTCGCCACCGGGCTTGAGCTGGACCTGGTAGAACACCTCGTCCGGTCTGACGACGCGGTCCGGGGCGAGGTCGGTGCGGACCCGCCAGTCCGCGAAGATGCCGGGCGGCCCGGACGGGCCGTCCATCGTCTCCCCCACCACGGTCAGGACGGCCTGTCGGCCACCGAGGGCCAGGGTGAGTTTGTCGCCGATCCTCAGCCCGAGTTCCCGCGTGAGCTGCGACGGCACGACCGTCTGGTCCGCACCGGTCATCCAGCGCCCGGCGGTGAGCTCGCCCTGGTAGCCCATCGATGAGTAGTCACCGCGGACGAAGTTGACGTTCAGCGGCTGCATCTGCCCGACGGTGGGCACCGGCAGCGAGTAGACCGCGGTCACCCGGGCAGCGCCCGGCAGCCCGCGCAACAACTCCTCGACCTGCGCGTCGGTGCGGCTGGTCCGCGCCGGTGGCGCTGTCGGCGGTTGGCCCTGTCTGCCGATCCGCGTCTGACCGTCGAACGGCCGGACCCCGATCTGGCCCGAGGCCCGGTCCTCGAGCGTGGAGATCCGGGTCAGCGAGTCGGCCAGCCCGGTCGCGAAGGTCACCGTGGTCACGCCGAGCAGGACGGCCACGACGGTGAACAGGGTCCGGCCCGGGCGGGCGAACGGCATGCCCAACCCGAGGGTGACGGGACGCGGCAGCCCGACCCCGGCGAGCCGGCGCTGGATCCGCGTCCCGTGCCCGGTCCGCGGGGAAGTGCCGGCGCTGATCGCCTGGGCGGGGGACAACCGGTGCGCCCGTACGGCGGGCACGAACGCCGCCAGGGCGACGAGCGCCGGCACGCCGACCAGCCCGGCGACCCAGATCCAGCCGCCGACGTTGATGCCGACGTCCAGCCCGAGGCCCTGGAACCCCTCGCTGAGCAGCGGCTGGGCGGCCAAGGTGCCGGCTATGGTGCCGATGACGCAGCCGACGACAGTGGGTACCGAGACCATGACCAGGTAGACGGCGACCACCTGGCGCGGGGTGAACCCGAGCGCCTTGAGGATGCCGATGTGCCGGAAGCCGGAGACGACCGCGCCGCTGACCACGTTGCCGACGATGACGACCGCGACGATCAGCCCGAGCACGCCGAACGTGGCCAGGAAGGGCACGTACACGCCGATGTCCTCGGCGACCTCCTCCTTGACGGCGAGGTAGGGCTGCTCGGCGATCAGCGCGCCCGGCGGCAGCCCGGCCGTGACGGCGGCCAGCCCGGTCCGGACCGCGTCCTTCGTCGACACGTCACCGCCGAAGCGGTAGAGCATCTGGGTGGACGTGGGGTGCAGTGCGGTCATCTGTGCCGGTGTCACCCACATGTCGGCGGTCTGGCCGAGACTGTGGGCCCGGCCGACGATGGTGTACCGCTGGCCGCCGAGGGTGATCTCCCCGCTGTCCATCGGCGGCCCCTCGTTGTCCGGGCCGGGATCCGCCTGGTTGAGGGCGACCTCGCCGGGTGCCGCGGGCCAGCGCCCCTCCCAGAGGCTGAGGCGGTCCACCGGACCGCCCGGGTCGGCGCGCCCCACGACGGTCTTCGGACCCGGCGGGCCCAGCGCGCTGAACCCACTGACGTCCAGCGTGACCTGCCCGAACGGTCCCGCCGCGGCCGTCACGCCGGTGCGTGCGCCGGCGAGTTGCGCGTCGGTGACCTTGGCCGGGTCGTAAACGGCGATCGCATGTGGTCCCTGCTGCTTGGCGAAGGCCTCGTCGAACGGCGCCGAGGACGCCTGGAGCAACGCGAGCGCCACCACGATGGTCGTGGTGGAGAGCAGGACGACCAGACCGATGACGAACGTCTGCACCCGGCGGCGCTTGACCGCCGCCCGAGAGGCCCGCCAAACGGCACTCATGCGCGTTCCAGGGTGCGCTCGCGGGTGATCTGGCCGTCGGCCAGCTCGACCACGCGGCTGGCGCACCGCGTCGCCAGCCGCTCGTCGTGGGTGACGATGAGCAGGGTCTGCCCGATCTGGTTGAGGTCCAGCAGCAGGTCCATCACCTGCTCTCCGGCGCGGCTGTCCAGGGCGCCGGTGGGCTCGTCGGCCAGCAGCAGCGCCGGGCGGTTCATCAGCGCCCGGGCCACCGCGACGCGCTGGCGCTCGCCGCCGCTCAGGGTCGCCGGATAGGCGTTGCGCCGGTCGGCGATGCCGAGTTCGTCGAGCAGTTCCATGGCCCGCTTGCGGGCCGGGCCGGCCTTGGTGCCGGTCAGCTGGGCGGCGAGGGTCACGTTCTCCAGCGCCGGCAGGTCGTCGAGCAGGTTGAAGAACTGGAAGATCATGCCGATCCGGTGCCGCCGGAACAGCGCCAGCTTGGTCTCGTTCAGCCGGCCCAGGTCCTCGTCGTGCACGCGCACCGAGCCGGAGGTCGGCCGGTCCAGCCCGGCGATCATGTTCAGCAGGGTGGACTTGCCGCAGCCCGACGGGCCCTTCACGGCGACCGCCTCGCCGGTGTGGATCTCGAGTGAGACACCGTCCAGGGCGGTGGTGTCGCCGTACTCTTTGCGGACGTCGTCCAGCCGCACGACGCGGGTGTCAGTGGTCATGGGGAGCACGTTATGGCCGCGACCGGGGCCCGGTCGTCGGCCCCGGGAGGTAAGCCGCCCGCGCCGTCATCCCCGGGATGTACCGGCTGCATACCGGGGATGATGTGGCGCCGATCGTCCTCTGCGAGGATTCCCGGGTGGGATCGGGAGCGGTGTGGCTGACCGGCGCGCTCGTCGCCGCCTGTGCGACCGCGGCCGGGCTCGGTGTCGCCCTGGTGCGGGCCCGCCGAGAGCATCGCCGGGCCCTGGAGCAGCGGGGGTGGTTCCTGGAACGGGAGCGGGAGAGCGCGGCGAGCACCGCGGTCGACGCCGAACGGGCCCGCATCGCCCGCGAGCTGCACGACATCGTGAGCCACAACGTGAGCATCATGATCGTGCAGGCCGCCGCCGCGCGCGAGGTGCTCACGACCATGCCCGGCGACGCCGCGGCGGCGATGTCGGCCGTGGAGGGTGCCGGCCGGACCACGATGACCGAGCTGCGGCACCTGCTCGGCCTGCTGGCGCCCGCGGCGGACGGCGAGGACGACAGCGGCGGGTCCGCCCTGGCGCCGCAGCCCAGCCTGAGCCGGCTCAGCCCGTTGATCGACCGGATCGCGTTCGCCGGCCTGCCGGTCGAGGTGCGGATCTCCGGTGAGCTCCGGCCGCTGCCGTCCGGCATCGACGTCACCGCGTACCGCATCGTGCAGGAGGCGCTGACCAACGCGCTCAAGCACGGCACCGGAGGGCAGGCGGAGGTGACGATCCGGTATGCCGAGCACTCGCTGCGGGTGGAGGTGCTCACCAGGGGGCCCAGCGTGCTGACGGGTGACCGGCCCACGGCGCGCGGCGGAGAGGGCGCCGGGCGGGGGCTGCTGGGGCTGCGGCAGCGGGTCGCGGTCTACGGTGGCGATCTCGACGCCCGGCGGCGGCTCGGCGGCGGATACCGGGTCCGCGCGCGCATCCCGTTGGAGCGCCCGTGACCGCCGGGCCGCCCCCGTCGCCGCGGGTGCTCATCGCCGACGATCAGGAGCTGATCCGCACCGGCTTCCGGCTGATCCTCACCGCCCGCGGCATCGACGTGGTCGGCGATGTCGCCGACGGCGCCGAGGCGGTGGCGGCCGAGCGCCGGCTGCGTCCCGACGTCGTGCTCATGGACATCCGGATGCCGACGATGGACGGGCTGGAAGCGACCCGGCGCATCCTGGAGCACAGCCCGCGCTGCCGGGTGCTCATGCTCACGACCTTCGACCTCGACCGGTACGTCTACGCCGCGCTGGCCCTCGGCGCGAGCGGCTTCCTCCTCAAGGACGTCACCGCCGACCACCTCGCCGCCGCCGTGCGCCTCGTCGACACCGGCGACGCCCTCCTCGCGCCCTCGATCACCCGGCGGCTGGTCCAGCGCTTCGCCGCCGAGAGCGGGCGCGCCGGCGACAGCGCGGCGCCTGCGGTCCACCGGGATCTCACCGCGTTGACGCCGCGCGAGTTGGAGGTGCTGACGCTGCTCGGCCGCGGCCTGTCCAACACCGAACTGGCCCGGGCGCTGACGCTGAGCGAGGCGACGGCGAAGACCCACGTGGCGCGGATCTTCGCCAAGCTCTCGCTCCGTGACCGCGCGCAGGCGGTCGTCCTGGCGTACGAGACGGGCCTGGTCGCCCCCGGCGACGCCGCAGCGGACTGACCGCACGAGTCGCCGGGCCGCGCCCGGCGGCGTGCGCCGTCAAGGGCTCCGGCGGTTCAGGCGGCGGGTGGGCACCGCGGTCGTCGGGTCCTCCGGCCAGGGGTGGCGGGGGTATCGGCCGCGGAGTTCGGCGCGGACCTGTGGGTAGCCCGTGGCCCAGAAGGACGCGAGGTCCCGGGTCACCGCCACCGGGCGCCCGGCGGGGGAGAGCAGGTGCAGCAGGATCGGGATGCGGCCGTCGGCCAGGCGGGGTGCCTCGCGCCAGCCGAAGGCCTCCTGGACCTTCACCGCGAGGACCGGGGCCGCGGGGTCCGCGTAGTCGATTCTGACCTTGGAGCCGCTCGGGACCGGGAGGCGTTCGGGGGCGATCTCGTCCAGCCGGCCGGCCACCGACCAGGGGAGCAGCCGGCGCAGGGCGCCGGCGGTGTCGATCTTCGCCAGGTCGGCGCGGCGGCGGGCCTGGCCCAGGGGCAGCCAGTCCTCCAGCGACTTCAGCAGCGAGCCGTCGTCGACCGCCGGCCAGGGTGCGCCCAGGGCGGCGTGCGCGAAGGCCAGCCGTTCCCGCAGCTCCGTGGTGGTCCGGGACCAGGTGAGCAGCGCCAGGCCCTCCCGGCGCAGGCCGTCGAGCAGGGCCGCCCGGACGCGTTCCGGGTCCGGCTTGTCGATGCGGCGCTCCACCAGGGTGATCGCGCCCAGCCGTTCCGTGCGGCGGGCCACCACGTCGCCGTCGCGCCAGGCGATCTCCGTGCCGGATTCCAGCAGGGCCGCGGCCGCCTCGCGGGCCGTCGCCTCGTCCAGCGGGGCGGCGCTGCGGATGCGCGCGGTGCGGGCGCCCGGTGCCCGGTCCGCGTCCGCGATCGCCAGCCAGGTCGTGCCCGCCAGGCCGCTGCCGCCGGTGAGGTCCGCGGCGGTGCCGCCGGCCATCAGGTACGCGCGCCCGCCCGGCTCCCGCACCCGCGCCACCCGCTCGGGGTACGCGAGCCCCACGATCAGCCCGGCGGCCAGATCATCGGCCAGCCACTCCCGGCCGCCTTCCGCGAGGTCCTTGCGACGGCCACCGCCGGAGCCGGCGGTGCGCGGAGATGGCTCGGTGATGGCGTATTCGGCGGCGTCGGTGGCGTCCTCGTCCGTTGCCGGGTTCCGGGTCGTCGCCGCGGTCAGCCGGCGGACCTCGGTGCGCCAGGCCGGATCCCGGTCCGTCCGGGCCCGGCGCCAGGCCGCCGCCAGGTCGTCCGCCGTCCGGTCCGCGTCCAGCAGGGCCACGACCTCGGCGGCCCGGCGCCCGCCGATCGTGCGCGCGCCGTCCAGCAGGGCCCGGGCCAGGCGGGGGTGCAGGCCCGCGTCGGCCAGGGCCCGGCCCCGGGCGGTGATCCGGCCCGCCGCGTCGGTGGCGCCCAGGGCGCGCAGCGTGTCGGTCGCCACCTGCAGCGCCCCCGGCGGCGGTGGGTCCGGCAGGCTCAGGCCCGTACCGTCGGGGTGACCCCACTGGGCCAGGTCCAGGGCGAAGCCGGTCAGGTCCGCCGCCGCGATCTCCGGTTCCGGCTGCGCCGGCAGGCGGTCGTGCTGGGCCTGCGACCAGCAGCGGTAGACCCGGCCGGGGGCCCCCCGCCCGGCGCGGCCGGCCCGCTGGGTCGCCGACGCCCGGGAGACCGGGACCGTCACCAGGGCGCCCAGGCCCCGGCCGTGGTCCATCCGGGGGACCCGGCTCAGGCCCGCGTCGACCACCGCGCGTACGCCGGGAACCGTCAGGCTGCTCTCCGCGACCGCCGTGGCCAGCACCACCCGGCGTACCGGGCTCGGCCGCAGCGCCGCGTCCTGGGCGGAGCCGGACAGCCGGCCGTGCAGGGCGACGATCTCCGCGTCGGCGCCGCGGAGCCGGTTGGCGACCGTCTCGATCTCGCGGGCCCCCGGCAGGAACGCCAGCACGTCGCCGTCGCCCTCGGCCAGGGCCCGGCGGATCGTCGTGGCGACGTGGTCGAGCAGTTTCGGGTCTACCCGCAGGCCGTGCGGCGGGGTGATCGGCTGCGGGGGCGGCGACCAGTGCACCGCCACGGGGTGCAGGGCGGACCTGGCCTCGACGACCGGCGCGCCGCCCAGGACCTCGGCCAGGCGCCGGGACTCGGCGGTCGCCGAGGTGGCCAGCACCCGCAGGTCCGGGCGCAGGGCCGCGCGGACCTCGATCAGGAAGGCCAGCGCCAGGTCCGAGTCCAGGTGGCGTTCGTGGCACTCGTCGAGGATCACCACCGCGGTGCCCGCCAGTTCCGGGTCGCGGTGCAGGCGGCGCACCAGCACGCCGGTCGTCACCACCTCGACCCGGGTCCGCCCGGAGACCTGGCGGTCACCGCGCACGGTGTAGCCCACGCGGTCGCCCACCTGCTCGCCGAGCAGGGACGCCATCCGCCGCGCCGCCGCGCGGGCCGCGACCCGGCGTGGCTCGGCCACCACCACCTTCGCGCCGGGCGCCGCGCCGGCCAGCGCCAGCGGCACCAGGGTCGTCTTGCCCGTGCCCGGGGGCGCGACCAGCACCGCCGCGCCCGCTGCGGCCAGGGCGCCGGCCACCTCCGCCAACACCGCGCGGATGGGCAGGTCGGGCAGGTCTTCCGCGGCGATCAGCACCGGACAAGTCTCGCGCACGGCCGCTTCGTCGATCACGTCACGTGTTCGAGGTGGTGATTCGCGGGGGAAACTGGTGCAAGATCGGTTGGTGGCCTGCTTGACTGTCCGTCAGAAAACAGGGGGTGAGCGGTGGATCAGGTGGAGGCTTTCAACTCCCTGCCCGCCGACCGGCTAACAGCGGAGCTGCTCGCCGTGTGTGCCGCGTCCGCCTGGGGCAGCGCGGTCGCCGCGCTGCGGCCGTACCCGTCGAGGGCGGCCGTGATCGCCGCGGCCGACACCGCCGCACGCGGCCTGAGCTGGCCGGATGTCCTGCGGGGTCTGTCCGCGCATCCCCGGATCGGGGAACGGGCAGAGGGCGCCTCGAAGGAGGCCGCGTGGTCGCGGCGGGAGCAGTCGACGGCCGCGAGCAGCGGTGACGACGCCACCAGGGCCGCGCTGGTCGCCGCGAACCACGCCTATGAGGACAAGTTCGGGCACGTGTTCCTGATCTTCGCGAGCGGGCGGACGCAGGCGGAGGTCCTGGCGGCGGCGCGGGACAGGATCGGCAACGACGAAGAGACCGAGCGGGCGATCGTCACCGACGAGCTCCGCAAGATCGCCCTGTTGCGGCTGGAGAGGCTGCTCGATGCCCTCGACTGACGGCACGGCGGCGACGTCGCATGCCAAGATTTCGACGCACATCCTGGACACGGTCACCGGCGATCCGGCCCGCGACGTGTACGTGCGCCTGGAGCGCCGCGACTCCGACGGCTGGAAGCTGATCGCCGAGGGCCGCACCGACGACGACGGCCGGCTGCGCCACCGGGTCCCGCTGCACGACTGGCAGGCCGGCGGCTACCGGCTGGTGTTCTACGTGGAGCCGTACCTCGGCGGCGAGGCCTTCTTCCCGGAGATCACCGTCGCGTTCCACGTGCACGACCCGGGCCGGCACTACCATGTGCCGCTGCTGCTGAGCCGCTACGGCTACACCACCTATCGAGGGAGCTGACCCGCGTGGCGATCGTGTTGGGCCGCAACCGTTACGGCAAGGCGGAGACGCGCCTGGTGCACGTCGGCCGCGGCGGCGACAGCCATGACCTGACAGATCTGAACGTGAGCGTCGCGCTCTCCGGTGAGCTCGCGGCCACCCACCTGCGCGGCGACAACGCCGGGGTGCTGCCCACCGACACGATGAAGAACACCGTGTACGCGTTCGCCCGCGAGCACGGCGTCGGCTCGCCGGAGGCCTTCGGGCTGCTGCTGGCCCGGCATTTCGTGACGACGCAGCCGCAGGTCTCCGGCGCCAAGGTGACCCTGGAGTCGTACGGCTGGGAGCGGCTCGGCCCGCACTCGTTCCGGCGCTCGGGCGACTTCGTGCGGACCGCCGTGGTGACCGTCGCGGAGCAGGGGACCCAGGTGGTCTCCGGCCTGAAGGACCTGGTGCTGCTCAACACGACCGACTCGGAGTTCCACGGCTTTCCCCGCGACAAGTACACCACCCTGCCGGAGGCGACCGACCGGATCCTCGCCACCGCCGTCGCCGCCCGCTGGCGGCACCTGACGGACGCCGCCGACTGGGAGGAATCCTTCGTAGGTGCGAAGGACGCGCTGGTGGAGGCGTTCGTGGGCACCTACAGCTATTCGTTGCAGCAGACGCTGTACGCGATGGGCGAGCGGGTGCTGCAAAACCGGCCGGAGCTCGCCGAGATCCGGCTCGAACTGCCCAACAAGCATCACTACCTGGTGGATCTGTCGCCGTTCGACCTGGCGAATCCGCAGGAGGTCTTCATCGCCGGCGATCGCCCGTACGGCCTGATCGAGGGCACCGTCACGCGCGACGACGCGCCCCCGGCCAGCGCGGAGTGGTACCTATGATCGTGATCGAGAACGTGACCGTCGCGACGGTCGACGCGGACGACACCGAGTATGCGGACGGCCACGTGGTCGTCGGCGACGACGGCCGGATCGCCGCTGTCGGCGCCGGTGGCGCAGGCCCGCTGCCCGGCTCGCCGCGCCGGGTCGACGGCACCGGTTGCCTGGTCACCCCGGGCTTGATCAACACACACCACCACCTCTACCAGTGGGTGACCCGGGGCCTGGCCCAGGACGACAACCTGTTCGGCTGGCTCACCACGCTGTATCCGATCTGGGGGCGCATCGACGCCGAGGTGGTCGGCGCCGCGGCGGGCGCGGGCCTGGGCTGGCTGGCGCTGTCGGGCTGCACGACGAGCATGGACCACCACTACGTCTTCCCGCGCGACGGCGGGGACGTGCTGGCCGCCGAGATCGAGGCCGCGCGGCAGATCGGGCTGCGGTTCCACCCGACCCGCGGTTCGATGGACCTGGGCCGCTCGTCGGGCGGGCTGCCGCCGGACCACGTGGTCGAGGAGACCGACGCGGCCCTGGCGGCCACCGAGGCGGCGATCGACCGCTGGCACGACCCGTCACCGGAATCGATGCTGCGGATCGGCGTCTCGCCCTGCTCGCCCTTCTCGGTGACCCGGCGGCTGATGAGCGAGGCCGCCGAGCTGGCCCGCCGCAAGGGCGTCCGGCTGCACACCCACCTCGCCGAGACCGACGACGAGGAGGACTTCTGCCGGGAGCAGTTCGGCTGCACCCCGGTGGAGTATGCGGAGCAGCTCGGCTGGCTGGGCGAGGACGTCTGGCTGGCGCACGGCGTGCACCTGGACGACGCGGCCGTGGCCCGGCTCGGCGCGACCGGCACCGGGGTCGCGCACTGCCCGAGCTCCAACGCCCGGCTCGGCGCGGGCCTGGCCCGGGTCCGCGACCTGCTGAACGCCGGCGTGCCGGTGGGCCTGGGCGTGGACGGCTCGGCGTCGCAGGAGGCGGCCCACCTGGGCGAGGAGCTGCGCCAGGCGCTGTACGTCGCCCGGCTGCGGGGCGGCCCGACGGCGCTGTCGGCCCGCGAGTCGCTGCGGCTCGGCACGATGGGCGGCGCCCGCTGCCTCGGCCGCGCGGCCGACATCGGCTCCATCGAGGTGGGCAAGCTCGCCGACCTGGTGCTGTGGCGCCTCGACGGGCTCGGCCACGACGGCATCGACGACAAGGTCGCGGCGCTGGTGCTGGGCCCGGCCGCGCCGGTCGAGCTGGCCCTGGTCGGCGGCCGCCCGGTGGTGGAACGCGGCGAACTGGTCAACGCCGACGCCCGCAGCCTCACCCTGCGCGCCCGCAACGCGCACCGCAGGCTGCTCGACGGGGCTTAGCGGATGCGCGCGGCGCGGGGACGGATACCGTACGGGGGAGAAGCCTTCGAGGGGAGTCGCCGACCGTGACCGAGATTCTGTCCGACCAGGCTGTGGCGTTCGTCGCCGAGCTGAACAGGCGGTTCCGGCCGCGCCGGGACGAGCTGCTGGCCGCCCGTGCCGCCCGGCGCGCCGAGATCGCCGCCGGTGGCAGCCTCGGGTTCCTGGCCGAGACGGCCGACGTGCGGGCGGGTGACTGGCGGGTGCCCCCGGCGCCCGCCGATCTGACCGACCGGCGGGTGGAGATCACCGGGCCGACCGAGCGCAAGATGACCATCAACGCGCTGAATTCCGGCGCGAAGGTCTGGCTCGCCGATCTGGAGGACGCCAACACCCCGCACTGGGCGAACGTGGTCGACGGCCAGCAGAATCTCTACGACGCGATCCGGCGCACGATCACGCTGGACACCGGGCAGAAGACCTACGAGCTCGGCGAGGGCCCGTACCCGACGATCGTCATGCGGCCCCGGGGTTGGCACCTGGACGAGCGGCACCTGCCCGTGGACGGCGAGCCGGCCGTCGGCGCGCTGGTCGACTTCGGGCTCTATTTCTTCCACAACGCCGCCGAGTTGCTCAGCCGGGGCAGCGGGCCGTATTTCTACCTGCCGAAGATGGAGTCGCACAAGGAGGCGGCGCTCTGGAACGACGTCTTCACCTACGCCCAGGAGGCGCTCGGCATCCCGGTCGGCACCATCCGGGCCACCGTGCTGATCGAGACCATCCCGGCCGCCTTCGAGATGGACGAGATCCTGTACGCCCTGCGCCCGCATATCTCGGGGCTCAACGCGGGCCGCTGGGACTACCTGTTCAGCATCATCAAGTACTTCCGGGACAACCCGGCGATGGTGCTGCCGGACCGGGCGGCGGTCACGATGACGGCGCCGTTCATGCGGGCGTACACGGAATTGCTGGTCTCGACCTGTCACAAGCGCGGCGCCTTCGCGATGGGCGGAATGGCCGCCTTCATTCCCAGCCGCCGCGACCCGGCGGTCAACGAGGTCGCCCTCGCCAAGGTCCGCGAGGACAAGGAGCGCGAGGCCGGCGACGGCTTCGACGGCTCCTGGGTCGCGCACCCCGACCTGGTGCCGGTCTGCCGGGAGATCTTCGACCGGGTGCTCGGTGACCGGCCCAACCAGCTCGATCGCCGCCGCGACGACGTCGTCGGCGTGGACGCGGGGCGGCTGCTCGACGTGGCGGTCACCGGTGGCGCGGTGACGGAGGCGGGCCTGCGCGGCAACGTCTCGGTCGCCCTGCAGTATCTGGAGGCCTGGCTGCGCGGCAACGGCGCGGTCGCGATCAACAACCTGATGGAGGACGCGGCCACCGCGGAGATCTCCCGCTCCCAGGTCTGGCAGTGGATCCACAACGGGGTACGCCTGGACGACGGCACCGCGATCACGGCCGAGCTGGTCGGGCGGATCGAGGACGAGGAGCTCGCCAAGATTCGCGAGGCGCTGGGCGACCAGGCCTGGTCCGCCGGCCGCTTCGACGACGCCCGCAAGCTCTTCGAGCGGGTCGCGCTCGCCGACGACTTCGCGGAGTTCCTGACGACGGCCGCCTACGACTCGATCGACTGACGATGCGGCTCAGCGACGACGACTACGCCGCCCTGGACCGCCGGCTCGCCGCCCACGACACGTTCCTCGCCACCCGCTATCCGGGTGAGCGTCCCGGGCGGCAGCCGGTGCACACGGTCTACATCCCGGCCGACCGCATCGGCGGGTTCCGCGAGTGGGGTCCGCAGGCGTTGGCCGCCCTGGACGACTGCCCGCCGCTGCCGTTCCCGGCCGCGCTCGCCGACCGGGTCCGGGCCAAGCTGGCCACCGAGCCGATCGAGGACCTGCGGGTCGACTTCGAGGACGGGTACGGCGTCCGCGACGACGACCAGGAGGACGCGGCGGTCAAGGCGGCCGTCGCCGTGCTCGCCGAGGGCCCCCGGCCGCCGTTCCTCGGCATCCGGATCAAGTCGCTGGAGGCGGCCACCCGGCACCGGTCGCTGCGCACCCTGGACCTGTTCCTGTCGCTGTACGGCTCGCTGAACCCCGAGCCGTTCACGGTGACGCTGCCCAAGGTGAGCGGCCCGGACCAGGTCACCGCGATGGTCGCGCTCTGCGAGACGCTGGAGCGCGGGTACGGCCTGGCCGCCGGCACGCTGACCTTCGAGATCCAGATCGAGCTGCCGTCGGCGGTGCTCGGCGCGGACGGCACCGCGACGGTGGCCCGGCTCATCACGGCGGCCGCCGGCCGCTGCACGGGCCTGCACTACGGCACGTACGACTACAGCGCGGCGGCCGGCGTGGCGGCGGCCTACCAGGCGATGGACCACCCGGTGGCCGACCACGCCAAGGCGGTCATCCAGGCCGCCGCGGCCGGCACCGGCGTCCGGCTCTCCGACGGCTCGACGAACATCCTGCCGGTCGGCTCGGACGTGGCCGTGCACGACGCCTGGGCGCTGCACCACCGGCTGGTGCGCCGCTCCCTGGAACGCGGCTTCTATCAGGGCTGGGATCTGCACCCCGCGCAGCTGCCGACCCGGTTCGCGGCCACCTACGCGTTCTTCGCCGACGGGGTCGACGCGGCCTCGATCCGGCTGCGCCGCTACCTGGACAGGCAGTCGGGCGGCATTCTGGACGAGCCGGCGACGGCCCGGGCGCTGGCCGGCTACCTGCTGCGCGGCCTGGACTGCGGCGCCCTGGACGACGTGGGCTTCACCCGGGAGGAGCTCACCGCCCTGACCTGACCGCGCCGGCCCACGGAAATCGCCGCGCCGCCCCGGATGCCGGGCGGCCGGTCAGCCGCCCGAGGTGCCGGTGCTGATGCCCGAGCCGGCGCTGCCGCGCCCGACGACGCCGGTCTTGATGGTGCCGTTGCCGACCTTGCCGGTGGCCGGCAGCTTGAATGCCCGCCGGGCCGCCCGGTCGCCCGCCGAGATGTAGTCGCCGCCGTCCAGGAACGTGCCCGGCCGCAGGCCCCGGGCGTAATTCGGCGAGTACCAGAGGAAGTACGACGAGGTCTCGTCGGCGTCGGCGCAGTATTCCTCGTCGAGGATCTCGCCCTCCTCGTCGGCGCAGTAGAACACCTCGTCGGTCGCGGTTTCCTCGTCCTCGTCCTCGTCCTCGTCCTCGTCCTCGGCCTCCTCTTCCTCGGCCCCCGAGAAGTCGGACTCGTACGAGCCGGAGCCGGAGCCGGGCTCGGCGTCGTGGTCGTCCGACTCCCATTCGTAGGTCGACCCGGCGAGATCGTCGTCGCCGAGGTTGTCGCAGGCGGCCGTGCCACCGGCGGCCAGGGCGAGGAAGGCGGCGGTCAGGGCGACCTTGCGGGAGGCCATGCGTCGGGTCATGCGGGTGGGACTCCGTCCTGGTCAGTGGCCAGGCCGGAGGGCTCGCCGAGATCTTTTTATACCGGCACCGGGCACGTCTCCGCTGTCCCGGCGGTCGCAACGGTCAGGAACCGGACAACCCGGTGTGATCTTGCGCGGCGGCTTCGCGCGACGGAACCGTCCGGCAACGCCGGGCGGTTAGGCTCGGCGCATGGTCGATCTCGTGCTGCGGTCCCGTCGTGCCATCGTCGCGGGCGGTGAGCGCCCGGCCGCCGTGTCCGTCGCCGCCGGCCGGATCGTCGCCGTCGACGACTACGCCGCCGACCTGGCCGCCGCCGAGGAGGTCGACCTCGGCGACGTCGCGCTGCTGCCCGGCCTGGTCGACACCCACGTGCACGTCAACGAGCCCGGCCGGACCGAGTGGGAGGGCTTCGCCACCGCCACCCGCGCCGCCGCCGCCGGCGGGGTCACCGCCATCGTGGACATGCCGCTCAACAGCCTGCCGCCGACCGTCGACGCCGCCGCGCTCGCGGTCAAGCAGGACGCCGCCCGCGGCCAGATCCACGTGGACGTCGGCTTCTGGGGCGGCGCGATCCCCGGCAACGCGGGCGCGCTGCCCGCCCTGCACGCCGCCGGGGTGTACGGCTTCAAGGCCTTCCTCGCCGATTCCGGGGTGCCCGAGTTTCCGCCGCTGAGCCCCGGCCAGCTCGGCGACGCCCTGCGCGCGGTCGACGCCCAGTTCGTGGTGCACGCCGAGGACCCCGACCACCTGCACGCCGCGGCGTCCTCCCCGGCGTACGCGGACTTTCTCGCCTCCCGGCCGCCCGACGCCGAGCACGCCGCCGTCGCGACCGCGATCGCGGCCGCGCGTGCCACCGGCGGGCGGGTCCACATCCTGCATCTGTCCGCCGCCTCCGCCCTGCCGCTGATCGCCGAGGCCAAGGCGGAGGGCCTGCGGGTCACCGCCGAAACCTGCCCGCACTACCTGACCCTGGACGCCGCCGAGATCCCCTCCGGCGCGACCGAGTTCAAGTGCTGCCCGCCGATCCGGGACGCGGCCAACGCCGACCGGCTCTGGGCCGCGCTCGCCGACGGCCTGATCACCTGCGTGGTCAGCGACCACTCGCCGTGCACGCCCGAGCTCAAGCGCCGGGACACCGGCGACTTCGCCGCGGCGTGGGGCGGCATCGCGTCCGTGCAGCTCGGCCTGCCGGTGATCTGGACCGCCGCCCGCCCGCGCGGGCACACCCTTTCCGACGTGGTGAGCTGGATGGCCCGCCGGCCCGCCGACCTGGTCGGGCTGCACCGCAAGGGCCGGATCGCGGTGGGTGCCGACGCCGACCTGGTCGCCTTCGACCCGGAGGCGGATTTCACCGTCGATCCGGTACGGCTGCACCACCGCAACCCCGTCACGCCGTACGCGGGAAAGGTCCTGACCGGTGTGGTCCGCACGACCTGGCTGCGCGGGCGGACCGTGACCGGCGACGCCCCTCGCGGCGTCTTCCTGACCCGGGAGGTCTGAGGATGGAAGAGTTCACGTTGCTGCCCGACCTGGCGTCGCGCACCTTCGGCGGCGGGGTGGTGTTCGCCAACGACGAGTTCTTCGCCGCCGCCGACCACCTGGTCGAGCCGGCCCGGCCGGTGTTCGCGCCGCAGACCTTCGGGCACAAGGGCCAGGTCTACGACGGCTGGGAGACCCGGCGGCGCCGCGAGCCGGGCCATGACACCGTGATCGTCCGGCTCGGCGCGCCCGGCATCGTGCACGGCGTCGACATCGACACGGCGTTCTTCACCGGCAACTACCCGCCGCACGCCTCGGTCGAGGGCGCGGCGCTGGAGGGCTACCCCGACCCGGTCCAGCTCGCCGAGGCGCGCTGGGTGCCGCTGGTGCCGCGCTCCCCGCTGGTCGGCGACAGCCAGAACCTGTTCGCCGTCGACTCCAGCCAGCGATACACCCACATCCGGCTGAACATCTACCCCGACGGCGGGGTGGCCCGGCTGCGGGTGCACGGCGAGGTGGTGCCCGACCCGCGGCTGCTGCCGAGCGTCTTCGACGTGGCGGCCGCCGAGCACGGCGGCCGGATCGCCGGCTGCAGCAACATGTTCTACGGCCACCCGCAAAACATGATCTATCCGGGCCAGGCCCGCTCGATGGGCGACGGCTGGGAGACCTCCCGGCGGCGCGACGACGGCAACGACTGGGTGCTGGTGCAGTTGGCGGTGCCGTCGGTGATCGAGCTGGCCGAGCTGGACACCAGCCACTTCAAGGGCAACGCGCCGGGCAGCGCGATCCTGCGCGGCATCGACGCCCGCACCGGGCTGCTCGACGACCCGACGGACTGGTTCGACCTGCTGCCGCAGGTGCGGCTCTCGCCGGACACCCGGCACCGCTTCGGCGTGTCGGTGGTGCCGGTCGCCACCCACGTCCGGCTGGACATCTTCCCGGACGGCGGCATGGCCCGGCTGCGCCTGCACGGCCGCCCCGACGGCACCGTGCTGCGCGCCCGCTACGAGGCGGTGACGTGACACCATCGTGACGGAGGGGAGATGATTGTCATGGCCAAAGTGGTAGCCGACATGTCGATGTCGCTGGATGGCTTCGTCGCCGACCTCGGCGACGGCGTCGACGAGCTGTTCGGCTGGTACGGCAACGGGGACGTCGAGATCCCGAGCTGGAACGCGGACATCACCGCCCGGGTCTCCGCGGCCAGCGCGGAGCATCTGCGACCCGCGTTCACCGGGGCGGTCGGCGCGCTCCTCGCCGGCCGGCGCGTCTTCGACCTGGCCGGCGGCTGGGGCGGAACGCACCCGTGCGGTGCCCCGGTCTTCGTGGTGAGCCACTCGGTGCCGCCGGGCTGGCCCCGGGCGGACTCGACCACCACGTTCCACGACGACGCGCTGGCCGCCCTGGCGGCGGCGAAGGCCGCCGCCGGCGACAAGATCGTGGCGGTGGCGACCCCGACCCTGACCCGGCAGTATCTGGACGCCGGTGAGCTGGACGAGATCGTGGTGTCGCTGATCCCGGTGCTGCTGGGCCGCGGCATCCCGTTCTTCTCGAGCCTGACGAAGACCCCGGTCCGGCTCGACCGACCCGAAGGTCGTCGAGGGCACCGGCGTCACCCACCTGACCTACCAGGTCCGCAAGGACGGCTAAGCCAGCTCCACGAGCCCGGTGTGGTCGTCGATCGGCAGGTCGCCGCCGGCCACCGCGGTGATGAGCAGCTCCGGCATGGTCAGCCAGCCGGACAGGGTGGTGGCCAGCGCGGTGTCCGCCGCGTCGCGGCCCGTGGCGATCCGGATCAGGCTCTGCCGGGGCGCGAGCCCGGTCGCGTCCCAGACCCGCCACCGGCCGTCCAGTGCGGTCTCCGCCACCAGGTGGAAGTCCATCGGGGACAGACCCGGCGCGTAGACCGCCGCCACCCGGGCCGGCACGTTCAGCGCCCGGCAGAGCGTGGTGACCAGGTGCGCGTAGTCGCGGCAGACGCCGCGCCCGTCGAGCAGCGTGTCCGCCGCGTCGGTGGTCGGCCCGCTGCTGCCGGGCTCGTAGCTGAGGTGGTCGTGCACCCAGTCCCGGATCGCCCGGACGGTGCTGGCCGGGTCCGGCAGGCCGCCGAACATCGTGCCCGCGAAGCCGGCCATCCGGTCCGAAGGGCAGTACCGGCTCGGCCGCAGCGCGACGATCCGGTCGAGCTCGGTGACGTCCGGCGACCTCGGCCGGGTCGGGGGGACCTCGGCCGAGTACGTCACGGTCAGCCGGCCCTCGGGGGCCCGCAGGTAGTGCTGGCGGCCGGGCAGCTCCACCGCCTCGACGGCGCGGCCGCCGCTGGAGATCAGCAGGGATTCGGTGACCGGGTCGACGGCGGCGATCCGCAGGACGATCTCGGCGGGCTCGGTGACGTCGAAGACGAGGGTCGAGCCGACCTGGGAGTTGTTCACAGACACCACGGTATCCAGGTTCCGGTGCGGGCCTGAAAGCGTTCGCCGGCGTGGCGGACCACCGGCTACCTTCCTCGGGTGAGCCGAACCGTGACACTTGTCCTCGTCGACGCCGATGGTGCGCTGCTGGGCGCGCTGCCACCCGTGGCGGTCGAGGTGCCCTGGTGGATGTCGGTGGCCGACGTGGTCGCGGCGGCCCGGGCCCGCCACGGCGTCGAGGTGCACGTGCTGCGGCTGCTGCACGCCGACCGGCCCCGCCAGCCGGGCGGCCACGTGACCTACCTGGCCCAGGTCTTCGAGCCGCCGGCGGTGCCGCTCGCCCCGGCCGATGTGGACCTGGCGCCGCACCCGTTGCGGGCCCCGTACGCGGTTCCCGGCGGCCCGGCCGCCTCGGTGGCCTGGGCGCTGGCCGCGGTGGGCCGGGACGGCCTGACCGCCGTGCAGGAGCGCACCTGGAACTTGTCGATGATCTGGCATCTCGACGCCGCGGGCAGCCCGGTGGCCTGGCTCAAGCAGGTGCCGCGGATGTTCGCCCACGAGCCCGCCGTGCTCGCCCTGGTGGACGGCTTCGCGCCCGGCCTGGTGCCCACCGTCCTCTCCGCCGCCGCCCCCGGCCGGATGCTGCTCGCCCACGTGCCGGGCGAGGACCGGTACGGCGCCGACGCCGACTTCTGCGCGGCCGTCGCCGCCGACTGGCACCCGGCCCAGGTGCACTTCGCCGGCCGGGTCGACGAACTGCTCGCGGCCGGGCTGCCGGACCAGCGGTTCGACGCCGACCGGTACGTGCGGGTGGCCGAGCCGTTCCTGGACGGCATCGACGGGCTCGCCGCGCTGCTGGACGAGCTGCCCGCGCGGTTCGCCGCGATCCGGGCGTGCGGGCTGCCCGACACGCTGGTGCACGGCGACCTGCATCCCGGCAACGTGCGCGCCGACGGCGACACCCGGGTGATCGTCGACTGGGGCGACGCGTCGGTCGCCCACCCGGCGTACGACATCCTGCGGCTCGCCGAGGGGTTGGACGAGCCCGGCAAGGTGCTGCACGCGTGGGCCCAGCGGTGGCGCGCGGAGCTGCCCGGCGCCGATCCCGAGCGGGCCGTCGACCTGATCCGGCCGGTCGCGGAGCTGCGCGCGGCCGCGGCGTACGCGGACTTCCTGGACCGCATCGAGCCCGCGGAGCGGCCCTACCACGAGGCCGACGTGCCGGATCGACTGAGCGCCGCGGCCGCCGCGGCCGTACGGTGGAGGAGTGACTGACCTGCGGCGACGATTCGTGGAGCAGCTCCGTCGCAACGGCGCCCCGCTCACGCCCGAGCTGGCCGCCGCATTCACCGCCGTGCCCCGCGAGGTGTTCGTCGCCGAGGGCTTCCAGCGCCGCGACGGGTCCTGGGCCCGGCCCGGCTCCGCCGGCTTCCGCACCGCGGTCTACCGCGACGACGTGCTGGTCACCAAGGTCGACGGCCGGGTGGCGGTCAGCTCGTCCAGCCAGCCGTCCCTGATGGCGATCATGCTGGCCGGCCTGGACGTGCGCCCCGGCGACCGGGTGCTGGAGATCGGCGCCGGCACCGGCTACAACGCCGCCCTGCTGGCGGCGCTGGGCGCGCGGGTCACCAGCGTGGACGTGCAGGAAGACGTCGCGGCCCGGGCCCGGGCCGCGCTGGCCACGGCCGGCGTCGAGGGCGTCCGGGTCGTCACCGGCGACGGCTACGCGGGCGTGCCGGGCGAGAGCTTCGACCGGGCGATCGTGACCGTCGGCGTCGCCGGAGTGTCGCCGCGGTGGCTGGCCCAGACGCGGCCGGGCCCGGTCGTCGTGCCCGTCGAGCACGCCGGCACCCACCCGGTCCTCGCGATCCAGGGCCCGGCGGAGGGGCCGGTGACCGCGACGGTGCTCTGCCCGTCCGGGTTCATGAGCGCGTCCGGCCCGCTGACCGCCACCCATCCCGGCTCACACCCGGCGCCGGCGTCGTCCGGGTCGCTGACCGCGTTCGCGCCGTTCGCCCCGCCGCGCTGGGAGCCGGCCCTGGATTCGTACGGCTACCGCGACCTCTGGTACGCGGCCGGGGTGTGGAGCAACCGGGCCACCCACGCCGCGCTGCCGGGCCACGACCTGAGCGGGGTGGTCCTGCTGGACGAGGACGGCAGCGGCGGCGCGGCCATCCTGCCCGACGGCTCGGTGCTGGCCGGGGGAGACCAGGCGACCGGGTACGGCGACCAGGCGGTGGAGATCATCGACCGCTGGGACGCGGCCGGCCGCCCCTCGATGCGGGCCTGGCGGATCGGCCTGCGGCTGACCGGTGACCCGCAGGCCCCGATCTGGGCGCCGGCCACCTGGGCGCTGCGCCCGGAACATCTCTAGGCCGGCACGCTTCAGGCCCGAAGGTAGGCCAGCACGGCCAGCACCCGGCGGTTGGTGTCGTCGGCCGGTGGCAGGTTCAGCTTCGCCAGGATGTTGCCGACGTGCTTGCCCACCGCCGCGTCGGTCACGAACAGCCGGGCCGCGATCGCCGAGTTCGAGTGGCCCTCGGCGACCAGCCCCAGCACCTCACGCTCGCGTGCCGACAGCGTCGCGAGTGGATCCCGGGACCGGCGCAGCAGCCGGCGCACGACCTCGGGGTCGACGACCGTGCCGCCGTCGAGGACCGTGCGCAGCGAGGCCATGAAGTCCGGCACGTCGACCACCCGGTCCTTGAGCAGATAGCCGATCCGCCGGCCGTCGCCGGTGTCCAGCAGCGCGGCCGCATACTCCTCCTGCACGTACTGGCTCAGCACGACGACGGCCAGCTCCGGCCGCTCCCGGCGCAGGGTGACCGCCGCCCGCAGGCCCTCGTCGGTGAAGCCCGGCGGCATCCGGATGTCGGTGATCACCAGCTCCGGCCGGTGCTCGGCGACCGCCGCGAGCAGCGCCGGGCCGTCGCCGACCGCCGCCACCACCGTGCACCCGAAGCGGGAGAGCACCCCGATCAGACCCTCGCGCAGCAGCACGCCGTCCTCGGCGAGCACCACCCGGATCAGTTCTGCCACGGAAGCTCCACCCGGATCAGGGTAGGGCCACCCGCGGGGCTGGCCAGCAGCAGCCGTCCGCCGACGGCCGCGACCCGGTCGGCGAGCCCGGTCAGCCCGGTGCCGTGCGCCGGGTCCGCGCCGCCGTGGCCGTCGTCGCGGACCTCCAGCACCAGCATGTCGCCGGGCTGGGCCAGCAGCAGGTCGGCGCGGCTCGCCCCGGCGTGCTTGACCACATTGGCCAGAGCTTCCGAGGCCGCGAAATACGCGGTGCTCTCCAGGTGCGGGGCCGGCCGGTGCAGCCCCTCCGCGACCGTGACCGTGACCGGCAGCGGGGAACGGACCGTCAGCTCCCGCAGCGCCGCGGGCAGGCCGAGATCGGCCAGCGACTGCGGCCGGATGCCGTGGATCAGCTCGCGCAGCACCACCATCAGTTCCTTCGCCTCGTCGTGCGCCTGCGCCAGCGGGGCCGCCGCCGGCGAATCCGCGGGCACGTCCAGGCGGGCCATCCCCAGTTGCAGGGTGAGGCTGGTGAGCCGGTGCTGGGCGCCGTCGTGCAGGTCGCGCTCGATGCGCCGGCGTTCCGCCTCGAAGGCGTCCACCAGCCGGGCCCGGGACTGCGCCACCGCCCGCAGCGCGATGCCGTCGCGGTCGCCGAGCAGCGCCCGCGCGGTGGCCGCCTGCCCGGCGGAGATCAGCCCGAGCAGGTAGATCAGCACCGGGACCAGCAGCAGCCCGACGACCGCCAGCGGGATCGCCTGGCCGACGGTACGCACGCTGAACACACCGAACTGCCAGCTGTCCGTGCCGGTCGCGGCGAGCAGCGGGCTCACCAGGAAGCCGATGTCGATCAGCACGAAGAAGGCGTACACGCCGTAGACGACCGGGACGATCAGACCCAGGAAGGCGCTGTAGAGAACCTCGCGCCAGGTGGCGCTCTCGGAGTAGCGGACCCGCAGCCAGGTCAACGGATCCACCGCGAGCGGCCGGTGCGCCGACTGCACGGGACGCCGGTCGACCAGGGCCAGCCGGCCCCGCTCGACCACGGCGAGCGGGATGGCGAACAGCGGGCCGAGCCCGGCGAACAGGGCGAGAGCGACCACCATCAGGAACAGCAACGGGGCGCCGAGCGCCCGGCCCTCGTCCACGCGCACGCCGGCGCCCAGCCATGGCAGGATCAACATGCCCAGCGCCGTGCCGGCGACCCCGGCGAACGGCAGCGTGGTGAGGACGTAGACCAGGGCGCGCCACGGACCCGCCGAGAGCAGGTAGCGGCGCTCGCTGAGGGCTTGCCAGGGAGACTCGTTTGTCGACACAGCGTCACGGTAGTGAGCGCGGGGTGGTCGTTCCCAGCCGTCCACGGCTACTTCCGGGGTATGGCTGGCACTACCACGTGCCGGCCCGGCGAGCCCGCCACGGGCGGCCGTCCGGGTCGTAGATCAGCCGGTACGCCGGGACCGCCCACAGCCGCTGGTGCCACGGCAGGCGCTCGGTCTCGTGCGGCACCAGCCGGCCGGGCGGGCGGGGGCCCCGCTCGCCGCCGGCGTGCCAGTCCCGCAGCGCGTCGGCGGCGGCGCTGATCACGCGTACGGCCTCGTCGGGGTCGATCAGGTCGGCGTCGTCGCCGGCCCGATCCAGGTGCTCCCGGTTCAGCGCGAGCCGCAGGTCGCGGGCGTACCTCCGGGCGCCCTCGCCCCGGCCGGCGGGATCGCGCGGCTCCCGCTCGTCGGGGGTCCGGTCGAGGACGGCGCACGAGAGCTCGCTGTCGTGGGTCCACGAACGACGGTTGAAGTTGTCACTGCCCGTGCTGGCCCAGGTGTCGTCGACGACGCAGACCTTGGCGTGCACATAGACCGGCGTGCCCGCGTGGTTCTCCACGTCGAAGACGTGCACCCGCTCGGGCGCGGCCTTGCGGCACAGCGCGATGGCCTCCTCGCGGCCCACCTGGTTGGGCGGCAGGGCGAAGCGGCCGTCCACGTCCGGGTGCCGGGGCACCACCGCGACCAGGTGCAGGCCCGGGTTGGCGTTGAGCGCGTCCGCGAAGAGCTGGGCGACCTCCTTCGACCACAGGTACTGGTCTTCCAGGTAGATCAGCCGGCGGGCCCGTTT
Source organism: Actinoplanes sp. ATCC 53533 (assembly GCF_003947245.1). Classification (NCBI taxonomy): domain Bacteria; kingdom Bacillati; phylum Actinomycetota; class Actinomycetes; order Micromonosporales; family Micromonosporaceae; genus Actinoplanes; species Actinoplanes sp. ATCC 53533. Next base: position 35,286 of record NZ_QHHV01000074.1, read on the forward strand.
GATGGCCTTGGTGTAGCCACGCGCGATGCTCTGCTCGCCCAGCCGGGCGAAACCGTACGGCGGGCGCATCGCCGGGTAGGTGCGCAGCACCTGGATGTCGTAGGGGCCGCACTCGGGCGGGTCCGGCGGCTGCGGCGGCAGCCGGTCGGCATGCAGGTCGGCGCCGCGCAGCTTGTCCTGCACCGTGGCGATCGGTCCGTGCTGGTCCAGCGGCACCCGGTCGGTCCAGCGCTCCCGGAAGGTGAGATCAAGGGCGCCGACCACCGGGCCGCGCAGCGCGAGCTGCACGTCGTGCCAGGGCGGGTGCTTACCGTACGCGGCGGACATCGCGATCGGCTGCGGGTCGCCGTGGTGACCGGCGTCGTCGCGCCGGCTGTGGCACAGGTCGATGCCCCCGGCGAACGCGATGTCACGTTCCGGATTGCCAAGGTGACGCAGGATCACCAGCTTTTGGTGGTGTGATCCGCCGCGCCGGACCCGCTGGTCGAGCAGCACCTCGCCGCCGGCGGCGGCGATGTCGTCACCGAGGGTGCGGTTCTCCTCCTCGCTGTACGCCAGCTTGTCCATGTGGGAGCGCCAGAGCAGGCCCTTGACCACCACACCGCGCTTGGCCGCCGCGGCGAACAGCTCGGCGACGGTCGGTCCGTCATCACGCATCCGCTCGTCGGGGTCGCCGCGCCAGTCGGTGAAGAACAGGTGGTCGCCGTCGCGCAGCGCTTCCACCTCGCTCACCAAACGGTCGAAATACGTTCTTCCGTGAATAAGCGGCTCTGCGGTGTTTCCCCCGCACCAGGTGGGTATGTGTGAGTCCGGGTTGCCGCGCTCGTCCGCGGTCAGGAACCAGTCCTCCAGTGGCACGGGGCAGCCCTTCCGAGGTCGACGACGCCCTCACCGTAGGCCCCTTGACGGCCGACCGCACCCTGAAGCCGGCCTCCCCCGCGAGATAGGAAACCCGCCATGACCACCGAGCCCCTGACTTCGACGGTCGCACCGGCCGAAGCGGCAGCCGCCTCCGAGCGGGGCCTGCTCATCGCGATGCTGGTGCTGGTTCTGTTCGGCGTGGGTGCGATGCTGATGATCTCCTGACCTGCCGATACCGAACCGTTGTCCCAGGTGACGGATTTCGGGCAGCGCCGGCTGGCGTGCCTCATCCATACTCGTCAGCATGACGGGGGATCCGGGGTTTCAGAGCGCAGTCATCGAGGTCCCGCAGGCGGAGGCGGCGGCCGGCACGACCAGGCAGGTCTGGTCACCGACGCACGGTCCGCTCCACGTGGTCATCCCGCCCGGGACCGTGGACGGTGCGGTCGTCTGGGCGCAGAGCCAGACCGCCGGCAACGTGCCCGTCACCATCCGGGTGTCCTCCCCGTTCCCCCCACCGCAGCCCTATTCGGGCGCTCCCGTCTCCGTCCCGCCCGGGCCCGACTATGCGCCGGGCCAGCCTTACCCTGGTCAGCCCTACCCCGGTCAGCCTTTCGCCGGCCAGCCGCAATACCCGGGCCAGCCCCAATATCCGGGCCAGCCCCAATACCCGGGCCAGCCGCAATATCCGGGTCAGCCGCAGGCGCTCGCCGGGCCGCCGCAGGCCGGCGCGCGCAGCAGCCGGCGCACGGCGGTGATCGGCGGCAGCATCGTCGTCCTGCTCGCCCTGGGCTGCTGCGGCATCGTCCGGGTGTTCTCCGGCGGCGACGACAGCCCGGAGGCCGGCAACCGCAACGGCATCGCGGCGACCGGCGGCACCAACGCGCCCAAGGTGGCGACCGACCCGCTCACCCCGGAGCAGTACGTCAAGGTGCTGGCGGCCTCCGACACCGCGATCGGGACGAGCTTCAAAAAGCTCAACACCGCGGACGGCGCGGCCTTCGCCAAGGCGGCCCCGGCGGCCGCGACCACGATCCGCGCCGAGGCCGACAAGCTGCGCGCCACCCTGCCGCCGGCCGGCGCGGCCGCGGCGCACGGGCAGCTCGCGCTGGAGCTGGAGAGCCTCGGCGACATGGTCGACGAGACCGCCTCGGCCAAGCAGGAGTGCCCGGCGGCCTCGCCGTGGGCGACGGTGCTGCAGTCGGGCTGGGCCGACGGCATCCGCGAGGACGCGAAGAAGCTGGCGGCGACGGACCCGAAGTACAAGTTCGGCACGTTCCTGCCGGCGGCGCCGAAGGAGACCAAGAACCGCCTCAAGAACGGCACGTTCATCAAGCGCACGAGCTCGGGCGGCTCCGGCCACCTGAAGATCAAGAACGGCGCGGCCGACACAACGGTCAGCCTGGTGCCGACCAAGGGCAAGAACCCCAAGGCAGTCCTGACGGTGTACGTCCGCGGCGGCGGCACCTTCACCGCCAAGGGGGTGCGCGACGGCACCTACCGGGTCTACACGGCCTCGGGCGTGGACTGGAACAAAGCCAAGAAGGGCTTCACCCGGGACTGCTCGTTCAGCAAGTTCGACGACACGTTCAAGTTCAGCACGACGGCGGTCTCGGCCTCGATCTGGACGATCACGCTCACCCCGGTGATCGGCGGCAACGCCTCGACCAGCGACGTGGACCCGAAGTCCTTCCCGGGCTGACCAACGGCCGCGGCCGCGGACGCGGCCGGCGGCGGGCGCCTACGGCGCGCGGTGGCCGAGCAGGGCGAACGGCAGTGCCTCGTTGAGCCAGGTCTCGGAGTCGTCCAGCGACCACCCGAGGTCGTCGGTGCGGACGAAGTAGGCGGCGTTGCAGAGGTGGAGCCAGAGCACATCGGTGGCTCGGGCGACGTCCATACCGGGGCGCAGCGCGCCCATCGCGGCCAGCCGGCGGGCGGTCAGATTCAGCCCACCGCGCATGCTTTCGTGGGCGATCCGCAGGCTCTCGCGCACGCTCGCCTCCTGCGGGGCGGCGGCGACGACCTGTCGCATCAGGCCGGACCACTGCGCGAACTTCAGGCGCGTGGCATGAACGATGAAGCGGATCAGCTCTTCCGGCTCGGCGATCGACTCGATCCGGACGAGTATCCGCGGGATGTCGTCGGCCGCGGTGCCGGACTCGATCAGCGTACGGATCAGGCCGTTCTTCCCGCCGCCGACCGCATAGACCGTCGCCGGCGCGACGCGAGCCGCCCGGGCGATGTCGTCGATCTTCGTGGCGAAATAGCCCCGCTCCACGAACAGGTCGCGGGCCGCCTCCAGGATCGCCCGGCGGGTGAGCTCGGCGTACTCGGCCCTCCTGCCCTTCGGGGCAGGGCTGCTCCGCGCGGATGTCACGCCGTTGATCATAGATGCTAGATTTCGCCAGAGCCGACTCTGGTGAATGAGTCATGGTCTATTGATGGGAAGTGGCGCTGTGCGTGCTGTGTGGCTGAAGGAATTCGGCAAGCCCGACCTGCTGCGGGTCGAAGACACCCCGCCGCCGGTGCCGGCGGCGGGCCAGGTCCTGATCGCCGTGGAGTTCGCCAACATCACCTGGATCGAGACGATGTTCCGCGCGACCGGCTTCGGGCCGTTCCCACCGCCGCCGATGATTCCCGGCAACGGGGTGGGCGGCGTGGTGACCGCGGCCGGCTCCGCCGCGGAGGAGCACCTGGTGGGCAAGCGGGTGGTGACCGGCACGGGCGGCTCGGGCGGGTGTGCGGAGCTGGTCGCCGTCGATGCCACCCAGCTCATCGAGGTGCCGCCGACCGTTCCGATGGACGACGCGGTCGCCCTGCTGTCGGACGGCCGCACGGCACTGATGATCATTGCGGCCGCCGAGGTCCGCGCCGGCGACCGGATCTTGATCGAGGCGGCGGCCGGCGGCGTCGGATCGCTGCTCGTGCAGTTGGCCGAGGCCGCGGGGGCGCGCGTGGTCGCCCTGGCCGGTGGGCCACGAAAGATGGCGCTGGCGCGGGAGCTCGGCGCCGCGATCGCGATCGACTACCGGGAACCCGACTGGGCCGCAGCGGTGCGAGCAGCCTGCGGGGAGGTGGACGTCGTCCTGGACGGCGTCGGTGGTGCGGTCGCCGAGGTGGCCTTCGATCTGCTCGGTCGCGGCGGCAGGATGATCAGCTTCGGCTTCAGCTCGGCCGCCGGCTGGCCGGACCTGTCGGAGGAGGCCATCGCTGAACGCGGGATCCGAGTGCGCCGCGGGGTCTTCGGCCCGCCCGAGGAGCAGACCCGGCGCACCACCGAGGCCCTCGCCCTGGCAGCGGCGAGCCGGCTGCGACCCGTGATCGGGCAGCGTTTCCCGCTCGACGGGGCCGGCGAGGCCCACCACACTATGGAGACCCGCGCCGCGGTCGGAAAGACCCTGCTCTATACCGCGTCCAGCTAGTTGGCGCGGTCGTCGACCAGGCCTACGAATACGATCCCGCCGGGAACATCCTGTCCATCAGCGACAACCCCCAGGTGGGGACCGCCGACAAGCAGTGCTTCGGATACGACGGACTGCAGCGGATGACCTCGGCGTGGACCCCCAAGAGCGGGATCGCATGCTCGGTGGCACCCTCGACCGGCGACCTCGGCGGCCCTGCTCCGTACTGGTACGACTGGACGATCGACAAGATCGGCAATCGCACCAAGGAGGTCTCGCACGCCGCGGGCGGAGACACCGTCCGCAGCTACGCCGCTCCGGCCGCCGGAGTGGGTGTGGTCCGTCCGCACGCCGTCACGTCGATGACCACCAGCCAGCCTGGGCAGAGCACCGACAGCACGGTCTCCTACGGCTACGACAACACCGGCAACATGACCACCCGACCCGGCGCGACCAACGGTCAGGTGCTCACCTGGGACGCCGAGGGCCGCCTCGCCAAGGTCGTCGAGGGCGGTAGCACTACCACCAACCTCTACGATGCGAGCGGCTCCCGGCTCATTCGCCGCGACGCCGGCGGCACCACGCTCTACCTGCCCGGCCAAGAGATCCGCCGAGCTGTCTCCGGCAACACCGCGACGGTTTCCTGCACGCGCTACTACACCTTCGCCGGCGCCACGGTCGCTTCGCGGAGCACCGGACAACAGAACCTCACCTGGCTGTTCAGCGACCATCAAGGCACCCAGCAGGCCTCGGTCAACGCCTACAGCCAGCAGGTGAGCATCCGCCGGCAGAACCCGTACGGCGAACCCCGCGGTGTCAATCCGACCTGGCCGACCCAGAAAGGCTTCGTGGGCGGCGACATCGATCCGACCGGCCTCACCCACCTCGGCGCGCGGGAATACGACCCGGCTCTGGGCCGGTTCATCTCGGTCGATCCGCTCCAGGATCTCACCAATCCGCAGCAGTGGAACGCGTACAGCTACGCCAACAACAGCCCGATAACCCTGAGCGACCCGAGCGGCACCGACCCGTGCCCCGGCGGCGGAGGCGGCTGCGGCTACGACGACACACCGGAGCACGTCAAGGACCCGGGAAGCTGCGGCAGCGCGAACTCGTGCGAGCACCACCAGGAGACAGACGGTAGCGGCACCGGCGGCATCGCAAAGGGCAGTGGTGGCGGCGACGGCGGAGGCCGTGGGGGCAGCGGCGGCAGCTCCGGCACGAAAGCCGGCTGCGGCACCGGCAACTCCTGTCAGGAGACCGAACGCCTGCGTTCCGCCATGATCCAGATCATGTCGGCATCCAACCCCGACACCAGTACGGAGATCGGCGCATTCTGCAGGATGCGGAGTGATCTGTGCGCCGGCTATCTCAACGATCTGAAGAACGGCGCAGTTCCCTGGCACATCGCCGCGTCTATTCATTGCGGCGAAAGCATCGCCTGCCGGCAGGACTACGGGATCGCCGGTATGGCCGGCGGACAATCACTCGGCAGCACCTTGAACCCCACCGTGGGCGACGCCCTGTTCCTGTCGGTCGTAGGCGGTGGGAGCTCGGGGATCGTGCGGATGGTGAAGGCGGCCCTCAGCGGTAACAAGGAAGCCGGGCAAATGCTGAGAAGCTGTGTCGCCAGCTACGGCGCCAACAGCTTCGACCCGGCCACGTTGGTTCTCATGGCCGACGGGACCACCAAGCCGATCCGCGATGTCCAGGTCGGCGACCGGGTCCTGGCCGCCGACCCGGAGACCGGCGCCAGGGCTGCCAAGGAAGTCACCGTTCTGCACAACAACCTCGACGTTGATCTTGTCGACGTGGAGATCGCGCGCGCCGGTGAGATCGAGACTCTTCACACCACGGCCGACCACCCCTTCTGGGACAAGACCCTGGGCCGGTGGGTCGGCGCCGGCGACCTCGAGCCCGGCCACCGGCTGAGCACCGCGCAAGCTGGCACTGTCACGGTGGTCGACCGGAGGCCGGCTCCCGGCAGCAACTTCATGCTCAACCTCACGGTGAGCGATCTGCACACGTACTATGTGCTCGCCGGCAAAACCCCGGTCCTGGTGCACAACACGGGCGGCTGCATCCCTGCGCTGCGTAACTGGCAGAGTGCGCGATTCCAGTTCGGCAACCAGCAATTCCTGCTTGACAAGAAGGGAATGGAGCACATTCTGACGCGGCATCATCCTGCCCACTGGGATGGCTCAGTGAAGGCGCAGCAGAGTTTCTTCGACCGCTCCATGTCTGTGGAGGATGTGCAGAGTGCGATCGGCTCTGTTATGCGGCAGAACCGGGATACGCTGGTGCAGCGTGGAGGGCGAGGCATGTATCAAGTTCAAGGAAACGTGAACGGCGTGGATTACGTACTCGGAGTCAACAACGGTCGCGTGGGCCAGTTCTATCCATTGCCGGGCAACTGAGATGTTGACTGTTAACTCTTTTATTAGGCTCCCTGACGGATCGTTTGTGCACGTCGATTCATATGGGGATCGTCCAGCAGACCCCGACTATGTCGAGGGCGCGATCGAGATCGTTGCGGATGGCGTGGAGATCGTCGGTCAGCGGGAATGGGACTATGTCGATCAACTTTGGTCCTATCTGGCGGACGCCTTGGAGCGGTTTCGGGCGGATGGGGCCGCAAGTACTTACTATCCGGATCAGCCGATTCTGATAGAGTTCTCGGCGCAGGGTTCCCGTGTTCTCATCTCGTCCACTGGAGGAGAGCATGTGCGTCGGGTCAGCGTCAATAGAACTGAGTTCGAAGAGGTCTTTAATGCGGCTGGCCGACGATTCTTTGACCGGATCTCAGAGATTGTCCCGGTCAATTCTGATGGCTACGCGGCGGCCCGCTCTAAGCTGGTGACTGGCTGAGCTTCCATTGGTACAGCGTTGCTGTGCGTAGTGGTGTCGCCGTCGTCGCCTGTGCTGGATCGTGGACGTTGCCGTCAGGGTGGCCGTCAAGCTGAAGCATCAATCGATGACTATCGCTGAATGGGCCGAGTGATCAGCTGAGATGTGGTCCGGGATTGCTGCGTCTGTTGTGGCAGTGATCCCGGACTTCCCGGCATGGCGGGCGCATCTGTTCTGCCAGTGTGCGGGCTGTGAAGCTTGTGTTCGGTATTGCTGGGCGTGCGCGCGGGGCCGTAGGCCTTGAGCGCGTGCGCGCGGCCCGGCTTCGGCCGGGCCGCATCTCTTGATTGTGTAGAGCAAATTTGGACCAGCCTCGGTTGCAGCCCTTCGCTCTGGCGTACGTTGTGCGTACACTTGGGTGATGAGTGCGAAGGCGGAACGGCTGCACCTGCGGGTGGATGCTGAGCAGAAGGCGTTGCTGGAGGCGGCTAGTCAGGCCGCGGGCGCGAGTGTGTCGACGTTCGTGCTGAAGGCGGCCACCGACGCGGCGGCTGATGTGCTCGCCGATCGGCGAGCGTTCTTGCTGAACGAGGACGCGTGGCGGGTGTTCGACGAAGCGCTCGAGCGCCCGGCCCAGGATGTCGCCGGCCTGCGTGAGTTGCTGACCGCGCCGACGGCTCTGGACAACCCTGGCGAGGCGCAGCGGTGAGCTCGCGTTTCTCGCCGGTCGAGCCGCTGTCGGCCACACATGTGGTGACCGGCTTCGACTGCGGCTCACCGGCCCAATCCGTCTGGTTGGCCGAGCACGCGCTGCAGGCACACCGGGCCGGGCTGTCCCGCGTGTACGTCGTCGGCGACATCGATCACCCGGATCGCCGGGTTATCGGCTACTACGCTCTCGCAGCGGGCAGCGTCGCTCCTGCTGACGCCTCTCCGCGGCTGCGGCAGGGTGCCGGCCGCTACCACCAGCCCGTGGTGATCCTGACCCGTCTCGGCGTCGACCGTAGCGCCCAGGGTGCCGGACTCGGACGTGCCCTGGTGGTCGATGCGCTGCGACGGATCGCCACCGCGGCCGAGGTCATCGGTGTGCGGGCGGTGCTCATCCACTGCGAAACTGACGCCGCCCGCGACTTTTATCTGCGGCTGGCCAAGTTTGAGCCGAGTCCCACGGATCCGATGCACCTGCTGCTGTTGATGAAGGACCTCCGCCGGGCACTCGCGGGGTAGCGCGCGTTGTTCGGACGTAGTGGTCTGTGCGCGTTGCCGTCACGGTTGCCGTCAACCCCGTCCGACAGTCCGATCCGCTGCCGGACCGTTCCGAGAAAGACCAGGTGAGAGCCCCTCACTGATCGGTCACTCTCCGTGTCGGCGGTGAATATGCCACACGTACTATGTGCTCGCCGGCGCCGCGCCGGTGCTGGTGCACAACGATCCAGCGCCCGTGCCGCCTATTATTCAGAACGCAATCGACGCCTATAATAATGGTCAACTCAGTCAGCGAATGACGGGCCCAAAGGATGCGCAAGTGCCGGATGTTTTCCGTGGTAACACCGGCCCAATCGGAGCGCGGAAGTTCTGGAAGGATACAAAGATCTACGATGTGCCCGGTGGTGGTAACGATTGGCGGCTTCTAGTAAAGTCCGACGGCACTGTAGGCTGGGTCGGACCGACGGGAGGAGTGAGGGGTGCGGGCCACAACTACGACCGGATCTCCACGTACAAGCCGTCTTGTTGAATTGCGGGAATCTTGATGTTCGATCAGCAGGCTATTGAGGCGTCACTTCGGACTGCGGGAATTGTGATGCTCGACTTTGTGTGGCCTTCACCCGCATTGCCTGCCAGTGCGGCATGGATGCTGACGGCTTGCCTTCCTGAGGACGGCAGAACCGACCGCACTTTCGATCTTGACGAGCCCGATCTCGTTGGGTTGGCGAACGATGCTTGGTGGCAACTCGTGGTCGAGTACGACTTACTCGACGAGGATCGAAGGTTCCTCGTCTCTGTTGGTCCTGTGGATCAGGTGACTCCGGCAAGACCGCACTGGGCGCGAGTAAGGCTGGAACGCGATTGGAACATTGTGGGCGGGGGTGTCGACAATGGAGTGCTCGGTGGCCCGCCGGGCCGGCCGGGTTTCGTGATGTTGTCGCTGAATGAAGGCGTTTTGATCGGAGGTACTACGTGGAATGACTCGATTGGCATTATCGCGCTTCCAAATCCGGTTGCTGCCAGCGCCATTCGAAAGTTCGTGGACCGGTTGTAGTAGGTAGTTGTATTCGTCACGCACAGCTTTCAGATTTGCCGCCGATTCCGAGCCTACCGGACTGGCGTGCTGGAACACCTCGGTCCGGTCATGAAGCAGAAGTTTGTAGGGATACGTCCGGAGGGCCGATGTCTCGTTCATTGTTTCCGCTGCCGTCCTCGGCGCAGACTCCACGCCCCGAGTTTCGGGCGCCGTCGTGACGGTGTCGGCTCGGCGATGGCGGGCAGTCGGGCGCAGCCCCGCGCTGGTGTTGCTACTGACGCTGGCGGCCGGGTGCGGCGACGTCGGAGCCGCGACCCCGGCGCCTGCGCCGGCCCGGACGGCGGCCACCTGGCAGCGGTTCGCCGTGGAATGCCCCGAGCTGGTCAACGCACCCTACGGGCTGCCGACGCGAGGTAAGCCATCCGCCGCGGACCATGTCGATGACGCCGGGCGCTACGAGGAACGGTGCGAATATGCGGCGCCGGGCGGCCGGCCGCTGCTCACCCTCCATGTGACGGTCTTCCGCGGGGCGGACGGTGCGACGCGCGTCGAGCAGGAATATCTGAAGGAGCGCACCGCGGCTGACAGCACCGAGTCTGTTGACTTCGTCGATGTGCCGCAGCTCGGTGACGCTGCCTTCGCGATATACGACAAGGGGGCGTGGAATGTGCTGATGAAAGCCCGCACGGGGAACGCGATCGGCGTCGCGGAGCTGCTCGCGGGCAAAGATGTCGCCGAGTCGTGGAGCGCCAGTGCGCCTCTGGAACAGCAGGTCCCCAAGCTGTCGGTCTTGATGACGAACTTCCTGACCGGACTCAGCTGATCGTGGGCGCCCTGGCCTAGCGGCGCACCTTGAACTTCAGGTGCAGCACCCGGTCGCCCTGGATGACCACGTGGGGATCCTCCAGCAGACGCTGCCCGTCGATGCTGCCGAAGTAGCGTTTGCCCGACCCGAACACGACCGGCACGATGTCCATCGCCACCTCGTCCACGAGGCCGGCGGCGAGGATCTGGCCGCCGACCTCGCCGGCGTTCACGCTGACGATGCGCGCCCCGGCGAGCTTCTGGGCCTTGTCGATCGCGGCCGCCACGTCGTCGACGAAATGGTATGACGCCTCGGGGTGCCAGCCCTCGGGCTTGGGTCGGTGTGACACCACGACCACGTGGTCGCCGGCGGGTGGTTGACCCTCCCAGCCGTTCATCAGGTCGAACATGGTGCGGCCCTGCACGATCGTGCCGATCGCCTCCCACATCGGCCGGACGTACTCCGCCGACGCGCGTGAGACCTTGAAGCCGCTTCCGGCTCCGGAGTGATCGTATTGCTGGTCGCCGCCCTGGGTGATCGGGGTGTCCCCGTTGAAGTACCACTCGTGGAGCGGCCCGACGTCGTCGTTCGCGTCGGCGATGAAGCCGTCCACCGACACCACGCTGTGCATGACTACTGTGCCCACAGGTTTCTCCTTGAGTCGCCTTGCGTATTCGCCTCCGATCTTTTCGTTGCCTGGGGCGCCCGGGCTTGTAAAAAATCAATCTGCGGGCATCGGACCGCTGTCCGGCGGGAACCCCCGCTCGGCGGGGAACCGGCGCCGCAGGGCCAGGTACTGCGTCGGGGTGTGGCCGGTGAAGTCCTTGAACTCCCTGCTGAAGTGGGCCTGGTCGAAGTAGCCCGCCGTCTGGGCGAGCTCCGACCAGTCAACCGGGCGCAGGGTGTCGACGGACAGGATCAGCCGTGCGAAGCGGTAGATCCGCGCCAGCCGCTTCGGGGTGACCCCGACATGAGACTTGAACTGGGTGGCCAGGTGATTGCCACTCACCCCGGCGGCATCGGTCAGCGCACAGACCGGGACCGCACCGTGGAGGGTCGCCAACCGCCCGCCTGTGTGCTGGACCAGGTCGAGGCCGCGCGATGGGCCCTCGGCGAGTCGCGATCGCAGCTCCCGCTCCAACGCCCGCAGCGTCTCGGAGGCCGATGCGAGCTCGCCGACCTGATTGCGAATCCGCTCCACCGACCGTTGCCAGACGGCGTCGACCGGCACCCATCGGTCCCGCAGGTCGGTCGCCGGCAGGTCGACGAACGGCGACATCCCCCAGGGCTTGAAGTGCACCCCGACGAGCCGCACCCGGGTGGGGTACTCGATGAGGAAGCGCCTGGTCCATACGCCCATGAACCACCCATCGGTGAGAACCGCCGGCGGCACCGAAGGATCGGAATCCCACAGGCGGACGGGTGCGCTCAGGTTGACGAACAGGTGCGCCGACGGCATCGGCGGGATGTTCATCCGGCGATGCCGCGGCACTCCGGTCAGGCAGTAGATGTCGTCGATGAACCGGTCGAGCGGCGGGGCGGGCACCTGGCCGACGTACTCCATGGGCTCAGTGTGCCCGGCACCCGCGGGTCAGGACGGCCGTCAGTTGGTGTGCGGCAGGCGCTCCGCCGGGATCACACCCAGGCGGCCCTTCTGGTAGTCCTCGAACGCCTGCGCGAGCTCCTCCCGCGTGTTCATCACGAACGGACCGTACTGCGCCACCGGCTCGCGGATCGGCCGGCCGCCCATGATGAACAGCTCCATCGCCGGGATGTTGGCGTCCTGCGACTTGTCGGCGGTGACCCGGATCGTGTCGCCGGCGCCGTGGGCGGCGAGCTGGCCGATCTGGATCGGGCGCCGTTCCGCACCGACCGTGCCGCGGCCCGCCAGCACGTAGACCAGCGCGTTGTAGTCCGCCTGCCAGGGCAGGTCGAGCTGGGCGCCCGGCTGCAGGGTGACGTGGGCCAGGTTGATCGGCGTGAACGTCGAGCCCGGGCCGGCGTGCCCGGCGATCTCGCCCGCGATCACCCGGATCAGGCTGCCGCCGTCCGGGGTGGTCAGCAGCGTCGACTCGCGGCCGCGGATGTCCTGGTATTTCGGGGCGATCATCTTGGCGGCCCGGGGCAGGTTGACCCAGAGCTGCAAGCCGTGGAAGAGCCCGCCGCTGGTGACCAGCTGCTCCGGCGGCGCCTCGATGTGCAGGATGCCGCCGCCCGCGGTCATCCACTGGGTGTCGCCGTTGGTGATCGAGCCGCCGCCGCCCAGGGAATCCTGGTGGTCCATCTGACCATCGATCATGTAGGTGACGGTCTCGAAGCCGCGGTGCGGATGCCATGGGGTGCCCTTGGGCTCGCCCGGCGCGTAGTCGACCTCGCCCATCTGGTCGAGGTGGATGAACGGGTCGAGCTCGTTCGTCGGCACGCCGGCGAAGGCGCGCCGGACCGGGAAGCCCTCGCCCTCGAAGCCGGACGGGGCGGTGGTCAGCCGGAGCACGGGCCGGTAGCTGGTGGTGGTGGGATCCAGCTGCGGCAGGCGCGGCAGGACCAGGACGTCGTCGACGGTGATCGCTGGCATGGTCTTCTCCTCAGACAGCGACCGGCTGCGTGCGCAGTCGGGGGCCCAGGCGTCCGAAGACGCGCGTGATGGTGGCGAGCTCGGCGTCGTCGAGGTCGTCGATGAACGTTTCCCGCACGGTGGCGAGGTGCAGTGGCGCGGCGGCGGTCAGCGCGGCCATCCCGGCGTCGGTCAGCACGGCCTCCTGGCCGCGGCCGTCGTCGCAGCAGCTCTGCTTGCGGACCAGGCCGCGCTTGACCATCGTGGTGATCTGGTACGTGCACCGGCTGGGCGAGAACACCAGGCGGCTGGCCAGCTCGCCCATGCGGAGCCGGTGCTCCGGCGTCTCGGAGAGCACGACCAGCACGTGATAGTCGGACATGCTCAGGCCGGTCGTGGCCCGCAGGTCGTCCTCAAGACGGTTGTGCAGCGCCCAGCTGCTCTCCACGAAGGCGCGCCAGGCGGCCTGCTGGGTGTCGCTGAGCGGTTCGGTCATGAGCAGAACGATACTCCTTCAAATCTGAAATACCAGCGGTTCGACGGTGGCGGTCGTCACTGACGGTGGCGCACCAGGAGCAGGGCGGCCAGCAGCGGAAGCGTGATGAGGAACGCGAGCCGCAGGTCCACCACGTCGGCGAGCCGGGCCAGGGCCGCGGGGGCCGCCAGGATGGCCGTACCCGAGGCGAGGGCGCCCAGCGACGCGGCGTGGGTGGCCCGCAGGCGCGGCGTCGCGACCAGGCCGGCCAGGGCCACCGGGTAGAGGGTCGCCACGCCCGCGCCGGCCGCGACGAGCCCCGCGGTGATCGCGGCCGGGCCGCTAGCGGCGACGACCACCAGGGCGCCGGCCGCGGTGATCGCCGCGCCGATCGGCACCACCGGGATCCGGCCGATCAGCGCCGGGCCCGCCAGCCGGCCCAGGGCCATGCCGATCGGGAAGGCCGTGCCGAGCGCGGCGGCGGTCCCGGGCGCCAGGCCCGCGGCGGCGAGCCGGGCCACGGCCCAGATGGTGAAGCAGAACTCGACCGAGACGGCGAGCACCACGGCGGACCAGCGCCGCGCCACCGCACCGGCCGCGGGCCGGCCCACCCCACCGGCCGCGGGTCGGTCATCCGCGTCGGCCGCGGGTCGGTCATCCGCGTCGGTTGGGGGCCGGGCGGGTCGGGCGGGCCAGGCGGGTCGGGCGGCCGGCGTCGGCCAGGATTTCGTTGGGCGCACGGTCGCGGCCAGATAGAGCAACGGGGGTACGACGAGCAGCAGCGCCAGCCGCCCGTTGACCAGGCCGGTCGCGTTCAGGCCGCCGATCGCCGCCGGGGCGAGCACCGCCGCGCTGCTGGACGCGGCGTTGACCTTGGTGAGCTGCACCGCCGCCTCCGCCCCGGCCAGCAACGCGGGGGTGACCAGCGCGAACGCCGCTCCTCCCGCGCCCAGCAGCAGGGCGCCCGCGACCGCCACCGCCGCCACCGGGGCGAGCGCGAGCAGCGTCGCTCCCGTCGCGACGGCCAGTGCGCCGCCGGCCAACGCCGGGCGCGGGCCGTTCCGCAGCAGCAATGGCCCGGCCGGTGCCATGACCAGCAGCCCGAAGCCGAACGTCGCGGGTAGCCAGGCCAGCTCCTCCGGCGGTACGCCGAAGTCGCCGGCCAGCAGCACGAGACAGGCGCCGAGCGCGGTGATCGCGTAGCCCAGGGCGGCCTGCGCGATCCCGGCCTGCCTGACCTTGCTGTCCATTCGATCCTCAGGGCTGTGGGGCCAGGAGTCGCGCGAGGGTGCCGAGATCGGCGATGGCGAGATCGCCGTCGACGCCCTTGAGGGCGGCCACCTGCGCTCCCGCGGCCCGGCCCGCGGCGACGCCGACCTCCGCGTCCTCGACCACCAGGCAGCGCTCCGGCGCGACGCCGAGCAGTTCGGCGGCGCGCAGGTAGCCCTCCGGGTCGGGCTTGCCCACCCGTACGTCGTCGACGGTGATCAGCAGCGGGGCCGCGATGCCGGCCGCGCCCAGCCGGGCCTTGGCGAGTCGCGCGTCGGCGCTGGTCACGATCGCCCACGGCAGTCGCAGCGCCGCCAGCAGCTCGTGTGCGCCGGGCGTGGGCACGACGTCGGAGAGATCTTCGTACTGGAGCTCGAGCTGGCGGGCGGCGGCCACGGCCGCGGCGGCGTCCGCCCCGGTCAGGTCCGGGCGGACCAGGCCGACGGTCCGTTCGGCCGGGGCGCCGTGCGCGACGGCCAGCACGGCGGCCGGGTCGACGCCGTATTCGGCGGCCCACGTCCGCCAGGCGCGTTCGACGGCGGCGTCCGAGTCGACCAGGGTGCCGTCCATGTCGAAGAGCACCGCCTCGATGATGGTGAGGTCCACGTCGTCCTCCTATTATCCTCGTAGTACGAGGATAAGGTGGTGAACCCCTGTCATGGCAAGCCCGACCCGCCGCCGGGCCCAGGAGACCCGCTGGCACACCGCGTCCCAGGTGCTCGCCTGGCTGCGCCTGCACCCCGGCGCGACCCGCGCGGCCCTGGCCCACGACCTGCAGCTCACCAGCGGCCTGGCGACCGAGCTCACCGGCCGGATGCGGGCGTTGAGCCTGCTCGCCGAGACGCCCGCGCCGCCGCGGGGCCGGGGCCGGCCGACCACCGTGCTGGGTGCGCACCCGGCCGGGCCGGTGGTGCTCGCGGTCGACGTCCGGGTGGCGGACTGGCGGCACGCGGTCGCCGGCCTCGACGGCCGCCTGCTCGACATCACCGCGGCCCGGCACGCCGGCGACCCCACCGCCGTGCTCAGTGCCGTCCGGCGGACAGTCGACGAGGTTCGCGAGCGGTACGGAACGCGGCTGCGGGCGGTCGCGGCAGCGGTCGCCGGGTCGATCCACGACGGCCGGCTGGCCCAGTCCGCGACCCTCGGCTGGCGTGACGTGGAGCTGGCCGGGCTCACCGCCGGCACCCCCGTTCCGCTCCTGCCCGGCAACGATGCGACGCTCGCCGGGCTCGCCGAGGCCCGCACCGGCGCTGCCGTCGGGGCGCGAGCGGCGCTGCACCTCATGGTCGAGGTCGGTATCGGTGGGGCGTTCACCGTCGATGGTCGCCCGTGGACCGGCGCGCACGGTGCTGCGGGTGAGTTCGGCCATCAGCCGTACGGGGACCGGTCCTTGACCTGCCCCTGCGGGGCGCGCGGCTGCTGGGATCTGGAGATCGACGGTCGCGCGCTGGCCCGCCACCTCGGCGTGACCGCCCCGGGCGACCCGCGGGGGTATGCGCGGCAGATCCTGGACCGGGCGGCGCACGACGCCGACGCCCGGCGAGCGCTGGCGATCGTCGCGGGCGCGCTCGGCGGGGGCATCGGCGCCCTGGTCAACGTGCACGATCCGGACACGGTCACGCTGGGCGGGCTCGCCGCACCGCTGCGCGCCGCCGCGCCGGACAGCTTCGCCGCGGCCTACGCCGGCGGGCTCATGGCGTTCCATCGTGGACAGCCGCCGCCGGTGGTCGACGCGGTGCACGGCGACGACGGCGCCCTGCACGGCGCGGCGATCCTGGCGCTGGACCACATCACCAGCGAAACCGCCCTGGCCGAGTGGTCAGCCCGATAGCCGGCGCGGGTGACCAGATCGTCGTAGCCGGACACCCGCGCCATAATCGCGCGATGGAACTGACGACCGCGCGGCTGTTTCTGCGCCCGTTCCGCGCCGACGACCACGCGGAACTGCACGCCATCGCAGGCGATCCGGAGGTCGTGCGCTGGATGGACTGGGGCCCGAACACACCCGAGGAGACCGGCGTCTTCCTCGGCTACGCCCTGGCGTCGGAGGCCGAGACCCCGCGGCGCGCCTGGAAGTTCGCGGTGATCCGGCGGACGGACGCGACGCTCATCGGCTCGGCGGAACTGCACATCGAGAGCCCCGAACACCACCGCGGCGCGATGGGCTATCTGATCGCCCCGGCGGCGCAGGGCCACGGGTACGCGACAGAGGCGGCGCAGGCCGTGCTGGACTTCGGGCTGACCGAAGGTGGCCTGCACCGGATCACGGCGACCTGCGACCCGGAGAACGTCGGTTCGAACCGCGTGCTGGAGAAGATCGGCATGAGCCGCGAGGGCCACCTGCGCGACCACTTCCTGATCCGCGGCGAGTGGCGCGACCGCCTGCTCTACGCCAGGCTCGCTCAGCTGCGATAGTAGATCCGCAGCTCGAAGCCGCTGGGGCCGGGCCGCCAGCCCAGATCGTCGACGGCGACCACCTCCGGGCGCCCGGCCAGCCAGTTCGCGGCCATGCCGAGCACATCGGCCGGGGTCGACCCGGTGAACACCCGCCGCCGGGCGAGATCGTCGGTATTGGCCGGCGCGTGCCGCGGCACACTCTGCGCGGCCAGCATCGGCTCGGGCCCGGTGACGACCGCGGTCGCGCCGATGGTCCTGCCGTCGACCACGCCCTGGACGAACCAGTCGTTGATCGACTCGTCGTGCTCGACGGTCCACCCGCTGACCGGCCCGATATCCGCGGCGATGGCGTGCTTGGCGTTGTCCAGGGCGGCGTCCAGGGTGGCGAGCTCGAGATCTTCGCCGTTGTATTCGACCCGATAGCTCATGTGTGTCCTCCGGCGTGTCCAACGAGCGGCCCAGCGGTGAGCCAGTACCCAGCCGGGAACCTGTTCAGTCAGGTCCGCCCCCGGGGCTCAGGCCGCCTGGTCCCGCAGGGAGCGGGTCACCTCCGCGCGGAGTCGCGCCGGATCCACCTCCGCGTCCGCGAGGATCCGCATCGCCAGGCCCTGACCCTCGCGCAGGATGCCGAGCACGATGTGTTCCGGCGCGATGAAGTTGTGCTTGAGCCGGAGCGCCTCGCGCAGGGACAGTTCGAGGATCTTCTTGGCGCGCGGCGAGAACGGAAGGTGGCCGGAGGTGAAGGCGCGCGGCGCCCGGCGCAACAGGCCGCGGCGCTTCGGGGCGGCCGGCTGGGGCAGGCGCAGCGCCCCGGGACCGAAGTTCTCCTCGATGGCCCGGCGGACCGCGTCCAGGTCGATGCCGATTGCCTTGAGGGCCGCGGCGTCGTCCGCGGTGGTGTCGATCTCCGGGGTGCTCGGCTCGGGGCTGGGCTCGACCAGGCGGATGACCGCGGCCCGGACGGACCGGGCGTCGACCCCGTGCTCGGTCAGCGCCGGGGCGGTGGCGACCGGGCCGGCGCTGTCCGCGAGCAGGGCGAGCAGCAGGTGCTGCGTGCCGATCGGGCGCTGGGCCAGGTCTCTGGCCTCCTCCTGGGCGCGCACCACGACCTCGCGTGCGGCATGGGTGAATCGCTCGAACATCTCAGCCCTCCCGTGGGTCCAGCATGGGCACGCGACCGGCGTGCTTCTTGTGTACGCCCTGGCGGGTCACCTCGAGGGCGTCCGCGATCTCCTGCCAGGACCAGCCTTTGCGTCGCGCGTTGGCCACCTGGAGATTTTCGAGGCCCTCCAGGAGGCGGCGCAGCGCCACGACCGCCCGCAGGCCGACCCGAGGATCGGTGCTGCCGGCGGCGGCGGCGAGATCGGTTGCTTCGGTCATGCTGTCAACTTACGTTGACAGCCGCGGCCTGTCAACCAAGGTTGACAGGACGAGCGCGAAAAGGCGCCGGGCGGATGCCCGGCGCCTTGCTGATCGTGGTTGGTCTACAACACCCCGAAGGTCAGCTCCATGCCGGCCGTCGAGTTGAACGACATGCTGAGCTCCACCGGCAGGGCCGCCGGGGCGGCCACCGCGAACGGCACGCCCCACGGGTCGAGGAGCTCCGCGTAGCTGCCGAAGCCCATGTCCGTCGGGCCGGCGATCACGCCGCCGCCCAGGTTGCGGCACGCCTGCATGGTCGCCGCGCAGTCGGCCACCTGGAACGCCGCGCGCCACCAGCTGCCGCCGTGGCTCGGGGCCAGCCCGGCCATCGCGTCGTGCGCCGTGGTGATCCATTCGCCTCGGGTGCCGTCGCTGCCGTACTCGTCGCGCAGCAGCCATCCGAACGCCTGGCCGTAGAACCGGGCCGCGGCCACCGCGTCGTCGGTGAGCAGCTCCGGGAAGGTCATCGTGCCCGGCTCGCCGCCGACCTCGGCGCCGGTGAAGCTGCCGCTCTCCCAGAGGCCCAGCAGGGCGCCGGCCGGGTCGGCGACCAGCGCCGAGCGCCCGCCGCGCCCCTCGGCGGGCTCGCTGACCAGGCTGCCGCCGGCCTCGCGGACCCGGGTGATCGAGGCTTCCAGGTTGTACTCGGTGAGGTAGGTGAGCCAGCCGGCGGGCCGGTCGGCGCGGGCGCGGGTCAGCCCGGCCGCGGCGCGGCCGCCGAGCTTGAATCGATCGCCGGCGGGTTCCCAGCCGAAGAGCCCGGCGTAGAAGTCCGCCGCACGAGCGGGATCAGCACTCGCCAGCTCGACCCAGCAGGGGGTCGCCGGCGCAAAGCCCCGAAGTCGCATCGGCCGCACCTTTCCTGTCGTTCCATCGTGGAATCTCGGCCCAGCGGAGATTGCCGATCACCTTACAGCTATGAATACGCTCTGCCACTACACCCGGGTTCAATGTCCTCAATAAACCACGACTTTGCGGGAGTGGGGCTACTCAGAGTTACGATGGTTACTGAGCGTGTCGCTCTTCCGGGGTACGCGATCGTTCGTTGTATCGGTCCAGAAGCCGCATCACGGGCGTCACCGCAACGCCGTGCAACACCACGCTCACGACCACGACGAAGGCCACTGTCGCCCATGCGACATCCACGGCCGGGAACGGTGCGTGGCTCATCGCGTACGCGAGGTAGTAGAACGAGCCGATGCCGCGAATGCCGAACGCGGCGATGACGGCGTGCTCGGCCGGATGGCCGGGCGCGCCGCGCAGCGACAGGAAGCCGGCCACCGGCCGGACCACGAAGATCAGCGCCAGCCCGGCCAGGGCGGCGGGCCAGGTGAGCGGGCCGAGCAGGCCGCCGACCACGGCGCCACCGAGCAGCAGGAGCAACAGTACGGTGAGCAGCCGCTCGATCTGCTCCGCGAAGTCGTGCAGCACCTGGTGGTACTCGTCGGTGCGCTGCGCCGAGCGGATGCCGCGCGCGGCGATGAAGACGGCCAGGAAGCCGTACCCGCCGGCGACCTCGACGAGCCCGTACGCGAGGAACGTCGCGGCCAGCGCCAGGAAGCCCTCGGAGTGGTGGGCCAGCCGGAGCTTGTGGTTGGGCGCGCGGAAGAAGAGCTTGCCCAGCAGCCGGCCGACGAGCAGACCACCGGCCACCCCGACGGCGACCTTGTAGAGCACATCCTTCAGGACCCACTCGCCGAGCCAGCTCTCCCCGGTCGCCGCGACGGTGGCCAGCGCGATGGCCGCGTACACGAAGGGGAAGGCGAGCCCGTCGTTGAGGCCCGCCTCCGAGGTCAGCGCGAACCGCACCTCGTCCTCGGAATCCTCCTCGTCGGTCGGCTCGCCGACCTGGACGTCCGAGGCCAGCACCGGGTCGGTGGGCGCGAGGGCTGCGCCGAGCAGCAGCGCGGTGGCCGGCACCAGCCCGGCCCACCACCAGCCGAACAGCGCCGTCGCCGCGATGGTGACGGGCATCGCGACGGCCAGCAGTCGCCACGTCGACGACCACCGGCGGGCGCCCAGCGGCCGGTCGATCTTCAGCCCGGCGCCCATCAGCGCCACGATCACGCAGACCTCGGTGAGGTGCTCGGTGAGCTTCGGATGGGCGAGCGGGTCGGCGGCGGGCAGCCCGAGGGGGAGCGCGAAGACGATCATCCCCAGGGCGAGGAAGACGATCGGCATGGACAGGGGGCGGCGTTCGAGGACCCGCGGCAGGATTCCGGCCAGCAGGGCGCCCACGCCGAACAGGGCGAAGAGAAGGTCGGGCAGCTGCACGGCTTTGAACTGCCCAGCCGCGGGGGAAACATGCCGCGCGGGTCAGCTCAGCGGGCTGGGATGAGCATCTCGAACCAGACCGTGGAGCCGCGCACCGTCGGGTCCGTGCCCCAGGTGTCGCTCAGCTCCTCGATCAGGCCCAGGCCGCGGCCCCGGCTGCTCAGCGCGTCCGTCCGGGCCCGGGTCACGCTGCCGCGCGTGCCGGTGTCCGCCACCGACACCAGCAGGCGCTCCGCGCTCAGGTCGATGTGCACCTGGGCCGGGGTGCCCGCGTGCAGCAGGGCGTTCGTGGTCAGCTCGCTGGTGCACAGGATGGCCGCGCCGATCACCGGCTCGGGCACCGACCACTCCCGCAGCCGGGTCGTCATCCACTGGCGGACCCGGCTCGGGCCGGTCGGCTCGGCCGGGACCAGCATCGTCGCCGAGCGGCTCAGGGCCACCGCCCGCTCCACGGCCAGCACCGCCACGTCGTCGTCGGTGCGGCCGGACACCGCCGCCGTCGCCAGCGAGCACAGGTTGCGCGGGTCGCCGCTGGTCGTGGCTGCGGCCGCGGCCACCAGATCCGCCAGGCCCGCGCTCAGCGGGCGGTCCCGGCGCTCCACCACGCCGTCGCTGAACATCAGGATCGAGTCACCCGGGTCGAGCCGCAGCACCGTGGTGCGCCAGCGCCCGCCGAGGCCGAGCGGCGCGCCCGGCGGCACCGGGACCAGCTCCGCGGTGGCCGGCCCGCCGAGCGGATCGACCCGGCGCAGCACCGGCGGCGGGTGGCCCGCGCTGGCCAGGGTGATCGTGCCGTCGGCCGGCTCGAGGACGCCGTAGACCACGGTCACGAAGATCTCCTCGTTGCGCGACTCGGCGCCCAGCGAGCCGACCAGCCTGTCCAGGCCGGCCAGCACGGTCTCGGGCGCCGGGTCGGTCAGCGCCAGCGCCCGCAGCGCGGCCCGCACCTGCCCCATCACGGCGGCGGCCCGGACGTCGTGCCCGGCGACGTCGCCCAGCACCATCGCCAGGCGCCCGTCGGAGAGCTCGAACGCGTCGTAGAAGTCGCCGCCGGCCGCGTTGCCGTCCACGCCGACGTCGTAGCGGGCCGCGATCCGGAACCTGTCCAGCTCCGGCAGGTGCTCCGGGAGCATGCTGCGCTGCAGCAGCTGGGCGGTGCCGTGCTGGGCCTCGAACCGGCGGGCCCGCTCGGCGGCCTGGGCCACCAGCTCGGCGGCCGCATACAGCAGGGCGCGCTCGGCGGGCAGCCAGGTGTGCGCGGTCCGGTAGCCCATGGTCAGGGCGCCGCGCAGGGACGCGGTGCGCAGCGGCATCGCGGCCAGCGCGCGGACCCGGCGCTCGTGCCGGTCGGTGGCGATGTCGGCGAGCGGGGCGCCGTCGGCCTGGAACGTCGACCGGCCGGTCTGCGCGGCGGTCACCATCGGCGAGCCGGGGTCGGGGCCGATCCTCTTCCACAGCGGCGGCAGGCGCTCGTCGGCCTCGTCCATCATCTCGCCGCGGATGCGCCGCACGTAGCGGAACTCCGCGCCGTCGTCCACCGCGAAGACACAGTGATCGACGTCGAACGAGGTCATCCCGTACGACAGGACGACCCGGGCGACGTCGTCGATGGTCAGCGCGGAGGCCAGCCGGGCGGTGAGGTCGCCGAGGCTCTGCAGCCGCCGGGTCACCTGGGTGGTCTCGGCGGCCACGGTCAGCACACCGGCGATGCCGCCGTGCACGTCCCGGATGATCGAGTGGCCGCGGGTGAACGATGCCTGCTCGACGTGCCCGGCGCCGCCGCGGGCCACGGCGACCTGCGTCTCGGCTTCGAGGAACGGCTGGCCGCTGCGGTAGACGTCGGCGATGACGCCGCCGACGCCGGGCGCCTGCCACTGCTCGCCGAAGACCTCGGCGGCCGGGCGGCCCACGGCCGCCGGGTGCCGGGCGCCGAGCACTTCCGCGTACGCGTCGTTGTAGATCATCACGTGGTCGTCGCCCCACGCGAGCACCATCGGCACCGGGGAGCCGAGCAGCATGTCCACGGTCGCGCGCACCACCGGGTCCCACGCCTCGGCCGGGCCCAGCGAGGTCGTCGCCCACGGGTGCAGGCGGACGAGCTCAGCGCAGTCGAGCGTGCGCTCCGGAGGCACACCGGTCTGATCGGGCAGCGTGGTCATCGCGAGAGAGCTCCCCATGCCGACCATGAGATGAGCGTAGCCCGCGTCGGCCGTTCGGACGATGCGGGCACCATACGGACGTCCGATTATGCCCGGTACGCGCGGCCAAAGGGTTGTGCCGCTCGCTTATAGTTCCTCGCCGGCCGAAACCCCGCCGGATCGGCCCTGCCGTCCTGGGCTGCGGCGCTGAGCTGCGACGATTCGATCTCTCGGCGCCGGATGTGTGCTCACGTCGCCGGTGCCGGCGACCGGAGCGGCTCCCGGCGCAGCCGTCGGCTAGGGCATCGACGGCGGTGATGGTGTCGCACATTCGACAGCGGCCGCGGCGCCGGCTCCCCGCGCTGGCTCCCCGGCCGTGCCCGTAGCGGCCGCGGCGCCGGCTCCCCGGCCGTGCCCGTCGACGGGCTGCTTCCGCAGTGCGGATCGGGTTTCGGCGACCTATGGTCGGCGCAGGGGCCGCATCGACGCAGGCCGTTGGGAAACCGAGGAGAGCGGATGAGCGGCGCCGATCTGAGCGATGCGTTGAGCGACATGTGGCGTTCCGTGTTGTTGTTCGTGCCGACGGCGCTGGCGTTCCTCGCCATCCTGCTCATCGGCTATGTGCTGGCCCGGCTGGTCCGCACGGTGGTGGTCAAGACACTGAGCCGGATCGGTTTCGACCGGGCCGTCGAGCGCGGCGCCATCGGGAAGGCGCTGGGCGGCCGGGTCGAGCCCAGCGACCTGTGCGCCAAGATCGCGTTCTACGCGGTGCTGCTCTTCGCGCTGCAGCTGGCCTTCGGCATCTGGGGCCCGAACGCGGTCAGCGACCTGCTCACCGCGCTGATCGGCTGGCTGCCCCGGGCGTTCGTGGCCATCGTCATCATCGTGGTGGCCGCGGCGATCGGCGGCGCCGTGCGGGATCTGATCGGCAGCGCGCTCGGCGGCCTGGCGTACGGGCGGGTGCTGGCCCGGGCCGCGTACTGGCTGATCGTCGCGCTGGGTGTCATCGCGGCCCTGGACCAGGTGCAGATCGCCACGGCGGTCACCCAGCCGGTGCTGATCGCCGTGCTGGCGACCGTGGCCGGGGTGCTCATCGTCGGCGTCGGCGGCGGGCTGGTCCGGCCCATGCAGCAGCGCTGGGAGATCTGGCTGGACCGGGCGAGCACGGAGTCGGCGGCGATCCGCGAGCACGCCCGCGGCTATGCGGACGAGCGGGCCCGGGTGGCGGCCGAGAAGCAGGCCGCCGAGCAGAAGGCGGCCGAGGAGGCAGCCGCCCGGGTGGCTGCGGAACTGGCCGCCGAGCAGGCGCGGCGGGCCGAGGAGGCCCGGGTCGCCGAGGAGACCCGACGGGCGGAGGAAGCGCGGCGGGCTGAGGAAGCGCGGCAGGCCGAGCAGGCGCGGGTCGCCGAGGAGGCCCGGCGGGCCGAGCAGGCGCGGGTCGCCGAGGAGGCCCGGCGGGCCGAGGAAGCGCGGGTCGCCGAGCGGGACCGGGCCGCCGACGAGGCGCGGGCCGCTACGGAGGCCCAGGCTGCCCGGCTCGAGGCCGGGCGGGTCGCCGGGGAAGCCGAGCGCAGGCGGGCGCTGGAGGCCGCGGCCGAGGAGAAGACGCAGGTCATCCCGGTGCAGCGGCCGTGGCCCGGCAGCGACGACCAGCCGCACATCGTGCCGGGCTTCGACGACCCCGAACCGGTCGGAGTGTCTGATATCGGGCCGGGCGCCGACGCCGGTCCCGACGAGCAGCCGGGCGGCGTCGCGGCCCGGTCCGCGGATGACGACGCGGAGACCACGGCGGACGTCGCGAGGCGAGGTGACGAGCCGGAGCAGTCCGGCCGGGAGCCCGAGACGACCTCGCCGAGCGGGCGGCGCCCCGTGCCGCCGCAGCCGGGTGGTGCGGTGGAAGCGGAGAAGACCCAGCTCATCGACCCTCGGCTCGACGACGAGACCAGGCCCTGACGCGGGTATGACGAGGGGCCGGTACCGGATTTCCGGTACCGGCCCCGAATGGTCGGTGTGGCCTGTCAGCGCAGGATCAGGGCAGGGTGCGGGCGAGCGAGCACACGCCCAGCAGGCGGTTGAGCACCCAGTCGTTCTTGGACCAGTTGATCGGGCCGGCCGGCGGGCGCCAGCCGTGCTTGAACGCCGCGTCGCGGACGCCCTCGGCGTAGGCGGCGAGGATGACCGCCGTCAGCGGGCGTACGTCCGACGACAGGCTGTCGCGGATGCCCGCGACGTGCTGGTCGACGGTGGCGAGCAGTCCCGGGGACTGCGTCGCGGCTTCGAGGCCGGCTGTGCCGACGGACGACATCAGCTCCTCGAGGCAGTCGTGGGCGGAACGCAGGGCAGCACGGGCGGCAGCGCCGCTGAACAGGCCATTCATAGGAAGAAACGTTAGGTAGCCCGGGGTAGCCAACGGTGTCTCCGATCGGTGCAGCTCGGTTGAAACCGCGCCGGTGGGGAACGGCGAGCGCCGCCAGGCGAGGGAGGCACCGGATGGCGGACGGCCCGGACAGCGCGCGCCGGCACCGCCACGAGGCCGAGCTCAAGGAACGCCGCGGGACCCGTGGCCGACCGGGGCATGAAGCCCGCTGACCCGGCTGAGCCCGCCGTCAGTCGGTGGTCGGGCGCCGGCGGTGGACGTCGTCAGCGACGATCACCGTCGCGACGAGGATCGCGACCACCACGGCGAAGAGCCACGAGGCGTCGTCGATGAGCTGGGCGGCGGCAGGTGCCTGGAAGGCGGCGAGCAGGAAGCCCACCCACGCGAGGCGACGCTGACGCTCGGACAGGAAACCGGCTGAACGCATCCGGATATTGTGGCCCGATTTGGGCGCTTCACCGTCACCCTTTCGGCCGATCTCGGGTTGTCCGATGGTGCCTACTGCGCAGCGTCATCGTCGTCACACGAACGGTGCGCGATCGGTGTTTTCGCTGCTCGCGGCCTTGATCGTGGTGATCTCCGGCGCCGGGTGCGGGCCGGCGACCAGGCTCGGCGCCCGGCAGATGCCCGCGCGGGACGGCCCGCAAGAACATGTGCTCGCCGGCGCGTCGCACGGCCGGGCGCGCGCGTTCCTGATCGTCCGGGACTCGGCGTCGCGGGTCGACGTGCGCCTGGTGGACCTGCCGGGGCTGCTCTACCGGATCAGCACGCCGGCCGACTCGGGCCTCGCCCCGGCGGTCACCGGCGCCCCCGGCCGGGTCCGGCTCGGCCTGCGCCCGACCGGCGCCGACGGCCCGGACACCGTGGAGATCCTGCTGAGCCGGGCGGTCCGGTGGGACATCCGGCTGCCGGCCGGCGCCGGCGAACAACACCTGGACCTGGCCGCCGGCCGGCTGAGCCGGCTCGAACTCGGCGCGGGGACCGGCCTGGTGAGCCTGCGGCTCCCGCCGCCGCGCGGCACGGTGCCGATCATCGTGGCGGGCGGCGTGGGCGAGGTGGCGCTGGCAACACCCCCGGGTACGCCGGTGCGCCTGCACCTTCGCGGCGGGGCGGGCCTGGTCGCCGTCCCGTGGACCGGCCGGGCCCGGGCCCTGGCGGGCGCGGTCGTGGCCACCGCGGGCTGGCGTACGGCCCCCGACCGCTATTCGGTGAACGTAGCCGCGGAGGTAGGCAGCGTCACGATCTGGGGCTGACCGTGACGCGCCGAAAACGGCCGCCGGTTACCCGGCGGCCGTTTCGGTCTACGCGATCATGCTCCGGGGCGGTCCACCTGGCCGCGCCAGCCGCCGCTCTCGATGCCGCCGCGGCCCTCGATGTATTCCTTGAACCGCTTCATGTCGCCCTTGACCTGGCGGTCGAGGAAGCCGAGCTTGGCGCCGGCCTGCTCGGCCACGCCCTGCGGCTCGAAGTCCAGCTGGCAGGTGACCCGGGTGGTGGTGTCGTCGAGACGGTGGAACGTCACGACGCCGGCCTGCTTGGAGCCCTCGATGGAGGTCCAGGCGACCCGCTCGTCGGGGAGCTGCTCGGTGATCTTGGCGTCGAACTCGCGCTTCACACCGTCGATGTTGGTCTTCCAGTGCGTGGTGGTGGCGTCGAGCTGCCGGATCTCCTCGACCCCGCCCATGAAGCGAGGGAACTCCTCGAACTGGGTCCACTGGTTGTACGCGGTGGTTACCGGCACGTTGACGTCAACGGACTCGGTGACTGTACTCACGGTGATTCCCCTTTGCTGTGTGTTGCCCCGCCTTGCTGTAGTAACTGGTGCCCGGCCTCCTCGCGGCTAAACCGGCTCGTCGTCCGCGGCCTCGCGCGGTGCCAGCGGCGGGTCGGGGTCCTTCGCGCCGGCCTGCAGTTGCCGGCCGCGCTGCACCTCGGCGTTGATCTCGACGCCGAGCATGAGCGCGCAGTTGGAGAGATAGAGCCAGACCAGGAAGGCGATCGCGGCGCCGAGGCTGCCGTACGTCTTGTCGTAGGAGCCGAAGTTGGCGACGTACAGGCCGAAGCCGAACGACGCCAGCCCCCAGGCCAGCAGCGCGACCGCGCCGCCGGGGGTGAGCCAGCGGAACCGGGGCTGCCGTACGTTCGGCGCGATCCAGAACAGCAGGGAGAGCAGCAGCATCAGGATCAGCACGAGCAGCGGCCAGCGGCCGATCGAGTAGGTGAGCTTGGCGGCGTCGCCGGCGTGCAGGGCGTTGCCGACCGCGTCCACCAGCGGGCCGCTGATCACCAGCCCGGCGGCCACCACCGCCATCAGGACCAGGGCGATCGCGCTCAGACCGACCTGCAGCGGGCGCAGCTTCCACCACGCGCGCCCCTCGCGCACCCCGTAGACGCGGTTGGACGCGCGGGTGAAGACCCCGACGTAGCTGGACGCCGACCACAGGGCGCCGAGCAGGCCGAAGCTGAGCAGCACCTTGGCGGAGCTCTGCTGCACGATGATCGCGTCCAGCACGTCCGTGAGGTTGCGGTCGGCGACCACCGAGCCGGCGCCGAGGTCCTGCAGGATGCCGATGATCGTGGTGACCGCGGTGCGGCCGTCGGTGACCAGGTTCACCATGGCGACCACGACGATCCCGACCGGGAAGACGGCCAGCACCGCGTTGTAGGTCAGGGCCCCGGCGAGGTCGCCGCAGTCGTCGTCGAGAAAGCCGTTGACGCTGCGCCACAGCACCCCGCGCCAGGTCGACCAGCGCAACTGGCGGAACCGGGTGGGCAGCGGGGTCGTCTCGGTACGGGCGGTGGCGGCTGTCATCGTGGGGCTCCTCATCCGTCACGCCTTGCGCACACAGCACTACCCGGGCGTTGTTTGCGACAAACTCGGCGGGGTAGGGCGAGCGCGACGAGAGGCGGCGGGCGACGTGGAACGTGCGGACGCGATAGTCATCGGGGCGGGACACAACGGGCTGGTGGCGGCCAACCTGCTGGTCGATGCCGGCTGGAGTGTCGAGGTGCTGGAGGCGACGCCGCAGCCGGGTGGCGCGGTGCGCTCCGGTTATGTGACGGCTCCCGGCTACCTCAGCGACCTGTTCAGCTCCTTCTATCCGCTGGGCTACGCCTCGCCGGTGATGCGCGGGCTCGAGCTCGGCGACCACGGGCTGAGCTGGACGCACGCCCCGGACGTGCTGACCCACCTGCTGCCGGACGGCCGGGCGGCGACCGTCAACCGCGACATCGGGATCACCATGGCCTCGATGGAGCAGTTCGCCGCCGGGGACGGTGAGCGGTGGCGGCACGCGTACGACGACTGGCGCGACGTCTCCGAGCAGATGCTCGGCGCCCTGTTCGACCCGTTCCCGCCGGTGCGCTCGGGGCTGGAACTCGCCCGCCGGCTCCGCGTCGGCGGCGCGCTGCGGCTGGCCCGCCGGCTCGTGCTGTCGGTGCGTGAGCTGGGCACGGAGCTCTTCTCCGGCGAGGGTGCCCGGCTCGCGCTGGCCGGCTGCGCGCTGCACACCGACCTGTCGCCGGAGGACGCGGGCGGCGGCGTCTACGGCTGGCTGCTGGCCATGCTGGGCCAGGAGCACGGCTGGCCGGTCCCGGTCGGCGGCGCCCAGCAGATCACGTCCGCGCTGGTCGCGCGCCTGGAGTCGCGCGGCGGGCGGATCACCTATGACACCCCGGTGGCCCGCGTCCTGGTCGCCCAGGGCAAGGCGATGGGGGTACGCACGGCGGACGGCCGCAACTGGCGCGCCCGGCGGGCCGTGCTGGCCGACGTGCCGGCGCCGGCGTTGTATCTGGACCTGGTGGGCGCGCGGTGGCTGCCCTCGCGGCTGCGGGAGGACCTGGAGTTCTTCCGCTGGGACGGCGCCACGGTCAAGGTCGACTGGGCGGTCAACGGCAAGATCCCCTGGAAGAACCCGGCGGCGGCCGGCTCCGGCACGGTGCATCTGGGCGCGGACCTGAACGGCCTGACCCGGTACGCGGCCCACCTCGCCGTCGACGAGCTGCCACCGAGCCCATTCCTGCTGCTGGGGCAGATGACGACCGCGGACCCGTCGCACTCGCCGGAGGGCACCGAGTCGGCGTGGGCGTACACCCATCTGCCGCACCGCGCGCACTGGGCGGCCGAGGAGATCGCCGCCCACGTCGAGCGCATGGAGGGTGTGCTGGAGGAGCAGGCGCCCGGCTTCGGCCGGATGGTGGTGGGCCGCAACGTGTTCTCCCCGGCGGATCTGGAACGGGAGAACCCGTCGCTGGTCGGCGGGGCGCTGGGCGGCGGCACGGCGGCGGCGTTCCAGCAGCTCTTCCTGCGCCCGGTCCCCGGGCTGGGCCGGCCGGACACCCCGGTGGACCGGCTGTTCCTGGCCAGCGCGTCGGCGCATCCGGGCGGGGGAGTGCACGGCGCGCCGGGTGCGAACGCGGCCCGGGCGGCGCTGGCCCGCGACCGGCTGCTGACCGGCAAGCTCTACGCGGCCGCGATCGGCGCCGCGCACAAGGCGATCTACCGCTGATCGCGGCGGACCCGCTGCTGGTGAGCGACCCGCTGCTGGTGAGCGGCGGGCCCGCTGCTGGTGATCTACCGCTGATCGCGGCCGACCCTGCCGGCCGAGCGCAGCACGATGTCGGTCAGCCGGCTTAGCGATTCGATGTTGCGCCGGTGCAGCACCAGATCGTTGATCTTGTTGCGGATCCAGAGCAGCGGCCCGGCCTCGAAGTCCTCCGCCATGACGATCCGGGTGCCGCCGCCCGCCGGCGCCAGGTCGATGGTGACGATCGCCGACCCGAGCGGCCAGAGCCCGGCGCGCAGCCGCAGCGACCGGCCCGGCACGACGGCCAGCACCGTCGAGCTGTCCTGCAGCGACAGGGGCCACGGCCCGGCCTTGTGATGCAACTGGGCGCCCACGGCGGGCCAGTGCTCGTCCACGTCCCTGATGTGCACCGTGCCGACGACCCAGTCGCTGTAGGTCCACCCGTCGGCGAGGACGGTGAAGACCTGCTCAGGGGAGGCCTGGACGGTACGCTGCACGATAGCCACGAGGCACTCATACCCGGCGCCGGAATGTTTACGCTTTCGGGTGACGGGCATGTCTCGCCGCGTATCACAGCCTCAACTCCGGTCTTTCTCCCGGAATCAAGCTGTTGGAGGAGGACCCGTGCGCATCGCGATGATCTCCGAACACGCGAGCCCGCTGACCACCCCGACCACCACCGGCGTGCAGCAGCGCCACGTGGCCGAGCTGTCCGCCGCACTGGCCGAGCTGGGCCACGACGTCCGCGTCTACACCCGCCGCGACGACCCCAACCTGCCGGCCATCGTGAAGATCAGCGAGGGGGTGTGCGTCGTGCACGTCCCCGCCGGTCCCGCCGTCGCGCTGCCGCCGGAGCAACTGCTGTCGCACATGGGCGATTTCGCCCAGTGGCTGCGCGCCGAGTGGCTCGACGCCGACTGGCTGCCCGAGGTCGCCCACGCCCACTTCTGGACCAGCGGCCTGGCCGCGGTCACCGCCGCCCGGCAGGTGGGCATCCCGGTCGTGCAGTCGTTCCACGAGCTCGGCCCCGCCGGCCAGACCGGCGGCGGCGCGTCGCGGGCCGGCTACGAGCGTGCCCTCGGCCGGGCGGTCGACCGGGTGGTCGCCCAGACCCAGAACGAGGTGCGCGGGCTCGTGCGCATCGGCGTGCCCCGCACGCAGCTCACCGTGGTGCCCGCCGGTGTCGACAGCGACCGTTTCACCCCGGACGGCCCGGCCGCCGAGCGCGACCCGGAACGGCCCCGCATCCTGTCGGTCGGCCGGCTGGTCGAGCGCAAGGGCTACGGCGACGTCATCCAGGCCATGCGCTATCTGCCGGGCGCCGAGTACGTCGTGGTCGGCGGCCCGTCCGCGGCCCAGCTCGCCGACGACCCGCAGGCGAAGAAGCTGCGCGCGCTCGCCGAGCACTACCAGGTCGCCGACCGGGTCCGCCTGGTCGGGAGCGTGCCCAGCGCCGACATGCCGCGCTGGTACCGCTCGGCCGACCTGCTGGTCGCCGCGCCCTGGCAGGAGCAGTTCGAGCTGGCCCCGCTGGAGGCGATGGCCTGCGGCGTGCCGGTGATCGGCACCGCCGTCGGCGGGATCAACGAGACCGTCGTCGACGGCCTCACCGGCGAGCTGGTCCCGGCCCGCGACCCGCGAGCGCTGGGCGGCGCGCTGCGCCGGCTGATCAACGACAAGGTACGGCGGTTCGCGTACGCGACGGCGGCGCTGGACCGGGCCCGCCAGGCGTACTCGTGGAAGCGCGTCGCCGCCCAGGTCGGCTCGGTGTATTCGGCCGTCGCCGGCCGCAAGCCCACAGAGGCCGGTGCCGAGGCGACCGTGTGAGGGCGTAGCCCGGGGTCCACCGATCGGTTGACCGGTGGACTCGCGAGCTGGTCGATTCGCCGCCCGGCGTCCACTGTGACGCTGGGAACATGACAGTCATCAACGTCGACCGCCTGCGGAAACGGTACGGCGACACCGTCGCGGTCAGCGACGTCTCCTTCACCGTCGAGCGCGGCGAGATCTTCGGCATCCTCGGCCCGAACGGCGCCGGCAAGACCACCACCGTCGAGTCCATCGCCGGGCTGCGCACCCCGGACGGCGGCACGATCACCGTGCTGGACCGCGACCCCGGCGACCCCGAGCTGCGCCGGCTGGTCGGCGTGCAGCTGCAGGAGAGCCAGCTCCCCGAGAAGATGACCGCGGGGGAGGCGCTGGAGCTCTACGCCGCGTTCTACCCCGAGCCCGCCGACTGGCGCCGGCTCGCCGCCGAGCTCGGCCTCGCCGGCAAGCTGACGACCAGGTTCGGCAAGCTCTCCGGCGGGCAGAAACAGCGCCTGTCCATCGCGCTGGCGCTGATCGGCGACCCGGACATCGCCATCCTGGACGAGCTGACCACCGGCCTCGACCCGCAGGCCCGCCGGGACACCTGGGGCCTGGTCGAGTCCGTCCGCGACCGCGGGGTCACCGTGCTGCTGGTCACCCACTTCATGGCGGAGGCCGAGCGGCTCTGCGACCGCGTGGCCCTGATCGACGGGGGCACGGTCGTCGCGCTCGACACCCCGTCCGGGCTCATCGCCGGCGTCTCGGCGGAGCAGCGGATCCGCTTCCGGCCGTCCGTGCCGCTCGACGACGCCCTGCTCACCGGCCTGACCGAGGTCCGCGAGGTCCGCCGGCACGGCACCCAGCTGGAGGTGATCGGCGAGGGCAACCTGCTGCACGCCGTCACCGCGACGCTGGCCGCCCACCAGATCATCGCCAACGACCTGCGCGTCGAGCAGGCCAGCCTGGACGACGCGTTCGTCCGGCTGACCGGCCGCGCCGCCACGGAGGAGCACTCCTGATGCGCGTCTTCGCCAAGCTCACCCGCACCGAGTTCCGGCTGCTCCTGCGGGAACCGATGCAGCTCTTCTGGATCTTCGCCTTCCCGTCGCTCCTGGTGATCATCCTGGGCGGCATCCCGGCCTTCCGGGAGCCCAGCCCCGACCTCGGCGGTCTGCGCGTGATCGACCTGTACGCGGCCATCGCGATCATCCTGACCCTGGCCATGCTCGGCGTGCAGTCGGCGCCGCTGGTGCTCACGACCTACCGGGAACGCGGGATCCTGCGCCGGCTCGCCACCACGCCGGTGCGGCCCGTCGCGCTGCTCGGCGCGCAACTGGTGATGAGCCTGCTCACCGCGATCGTCTCGGTCGCCCTGCTGCTGATCATCGCCCGGCTGGTCTTCGCCGTGCCGCTGCCCCGGCACGGACCTGGGTTCGCGGTCGCCTTCCTGGCCACGGCCGGTGCCGCGTTCGCCATCGGGCTGTTCATCGCCGCGGTCGCACCCGGCGGCAAGGCGGCCAACACGATCGGCACCCTGTCCTTCTTCCCGCTGATGTTCTTCGCCGGGCTGTGGACGCCGCGCGAGGTGTTTCCCGAGGTCCTGCGGCGGATCGCCGACCTGACGCCGCTGGGCGCCGGCGAGCGGGCCGTGCAGGAGGCGATGGCCGGGCAGTGGCCCGCCTGGGGTTCGCTTACCGTGCTGGTGGCGTACATGCTGGTGTTCGGGCTGGCCGCCGCCAGACTGTTCCGCTGGGAGTGAGGAGCGCGATGTCCGACGCGAGCCGGCTGGAGACGCGGGTGCGCCGGACCGACAAGCGGTTGCTGCTGATGCCCTACGCGGCCTTGGCCGGCTCGATCGTGCTGGTGGTCGTGGCCGGTGACATCGGGGTGCCGCGCCAGAGCCTGCCGGTCACCCTCGTGGTCGCCGCGGTCGCCGCCGCCTGGTTGCTGTGGATGGTCACCCTCCATCCCCCAGTGGGTGGACCGGCCGCGGGTCATGGCGGTGTTCTTCGTCGGCCTGCTGGTGCTGATCGGGCTGCTGGTCTGGTGCCACCCGTTCTTCGGGTTCTTCGCCTGGAGCGGCTACCTGTTCACGGTGCCGGCGCTGCGCGGCCGGTGGCGGCTGGCCGGCGCGGCCGGGGTCGCCGGCTGCACGGCGGTCTCGCAGATCGGCGGATTCGGCATCCTCGCCATGGCGGGCGCCTGGATCCCGTTCCTCATCATCCTGGCCTTCAACATCGGCATCGCCGTGGCGATGACCTTCCTGTCCATGGTGAACAGCGACCACGCCGCCCGCCGGGCGGAACTGCTGCGCCAGCTCACGGAGGCCAACGACAAGCTGGCCTCGGCGCTGACCGAGAACGCGGGACTGCACGCCCAGCTGCTGGTGCAGGCCCGGGAGGCCGGCGTCCTGGACGAGCGGCAGCGGATGGCCGGGGAGATCCACGACGTGCTGGCGCAGGGCCTGACCGGCATCGTGACCCAGCTCGAGGCGGCCGACCAGGCGGCCGGCCGGGAGCACGACCGGCGCCGGCACCTCGACACCGCGAAGCGGCTGGCCCGCGACAGCCTCACCGAGGCCCGGCGCTCGGTGCAGGCGCTGCGCCCGCAGCCGCTCGCCGGCGCGGCGCTGCCGGACGCGCTGGCCGAGGTCGTCGACGGCTGGTCGGCCCGCAACGGGGTGAGCGCCGAACTGATCACCACCGGCACCGCGCAGCCGCTGCTGCCGGAGATCGAGGCGACCCTGCTGCGCACCGCGCAGGAGGCGCTGGCCAACGTGGCCCGGCACGCGAGGGCCGGCCGGGTCGCGCTGACCCTGTCCTACATGGAGGATCTGGTGACCCTGGACGTGCGCGACGACGGCGCCGGCTTCGACCCGGCCCGGCGCCGCACCGAGCAGTACGAGGGCGGCTACGGGCTGACCGCCATGCGGGACCGGGTCCAGCGGGTCGCCGGCACCCTGGAGGTGGAGTCGGAACCGGGCGCGGGCACGGCGATCTCGGCCTGCGTACCGGCGCTGCACGTGGCGTCCGCCGCATGATCGGCCTGCTGATCGTCGACGACCACCCGGTGGTCCGCGACGGCCTGCGCGGCATGTTCGCCGGCGACGACCGCTTCCGGGTCCTGGGCGAGGCCGCCGACGGCAACGAGGCGCTGGCCGTGGCCCGGGCGGTGCGACCGGACGTGGTGCTGATGGACCTGCGGATGCCGGGCATGGACGGCGTGACGGCCATCCGGGCGCTGCGCGAGCAGGGCTTCCAGGCCCGGGTCCTGGTGCTGACCACGTATGACACGGACAGCGACGTGCTTCCGGCGATCAGGGCGGGCGCGACGGGCTACCTGCTCAAGGACACCCCGCGGGAGGAACTGTTCCGCGCGGTGTCGGCGGCGCACCGCGGCGAGTCGGTGCTCTCCCCGGCGGTCGCCGGGCGGCTGATGGGCGAGCTGCGCTCCCCGGCCCGCGACGAGCTGAGCCAGCGCGAGCTGGAAGTGCTGGGCCTGATCGCCCAGGGCTGCACCAACCGGGAGACGGCGACCCGCCTGTTCATCAGCGAGGCGACCGTGAAGACGCACCTGCTGCACGCCTACGCCAAGCTCGGGGTGCGGGACCGGGCGGCGGCCGTGGCGGCGGCCTATGCCCGCGGCCTGCTCGGTGGCTCATAGGCTGCGCGGGCGAGGATCCCGGGTCCCGGCTGGATACCATCGGGGTATGGACTGGGGGAACGTCCCGGCTTGGGTGGGGTCGCTCCTCACCGGATTCTCCCTGACGATCGCCGCGATCACCTATCTGCGCAACGGTCAGGAGCGGCGCAAGGAGAACGCCGAACGGGCACGGGAGCAGGCCGCCCTGGTCAGCTGCTGGGCGGTCAATCCGCGGCGCTGGGTGGTCAAGAACGGCAACGGTGTCGCCGTTTCCGTGCGGGTGGTGGTCGACGCCGAGACGTGGTCCGCGCCGGTCGTCTTCTTCCCGGGTGAGACCCGCGGTCTGCGAGTGCCCAGCGACGTGGAGATCGGGACGCTGTTCCTGCCCCAGGAGATCGTCGACTCGTTCGGGCGGCGGTGGGAGCGGCTCGGGTCCGGTGAGCTGCGCGAGACCGACGGCGTCGAGGTCAGCTCCCGCCCAGCAGCGCGCTTGACCTGGGAGGAACGGACGTGACCGTCCGGTTGCGCTCGGCCCAGCAGTCGTCCATGCCGGTCCGCAGCTTCTGCACGAACGGGCCGGGCTCACCCCGGGCGAAGATCTGCCGGCCGAACGCCACGCCGGCGGCGCCGGCCCGGATGGCGTACTGCGCCTTCGCCATGGCCTCGCCCTCGTCGATCAGCTTCTCGCCGGCGATCAGCACAGGCACGTCCATGGCGCACTCCACGACCGTCCGGAACGATTCGACCGTTCCGGTGTAGATGGTCTTGACCGCCGATGCGCCCAGCTCCACCGCCGCGCGCACGCCGTGCCGCACCAGCACCGCGAACTCGTCGGGGTCCCGCTCGCGGAGAGCCAGGTGGTTGTCGTCGGTGCCGTCGGGGTGCCGGCCACGGGGATAGGCCATGGCGATCACCGGCATCCCGTACGCGTCAGCCTCGGAGACCAGCCGGCCCAGGATCTCCAGCTGCTCACCTTCGTAGGCGGACGTGACGTTGATGTGGCAGGCCACCGCCTCCGCACCGTCGCGGACGGCGTCGGCGACGCGGCCGACCACCACCTTGCGGGTGTGCTCGCCCAGCGTGGTGCTGGCCGTCAGGTTCATGATCGTGGGAGTCCGCGTCAGCTCACGGTGGCAGGAGCGCAGCGCGCCGCGGAAGCCGAGGACCGCGGTGACCGGCTCGACGACGTCGCGCGTGAGGAACTGGCGAAGGTCACGCAGGTGATCCTCCGGGCCGGAGATCAGCCCGTCGTCGAGCGGCAGCCACAGGGCCGCGCTCGTGTGCGGGACGAGACGGGTGAGGCGTCTTTGCGTTCCGATGTCGTGAAGCACCTTGCACCTCCGCTGGTGAGGGACGCGACTTTAGCCCTAGTCCAGCGACCAGCACCACACAGGATGTCTTCCGCCGGGTCCACGCCTCCAACGACAGCACGGATGGGGAGGTTGTGCGGTCGATTGTCGAAAGGATTACCCGAGCACGTCGGGGACGTCGAACCGGACCAGCGCGGTGAAGATCTCCCCGGCGGTGAACGTGCTCGCGAGATTGTTCAGCTTCCGCAGGATCTCCTCGTCGTCGGAATCCGGGTCGGCGGCGAGCAGGGCGATCTCGCCGACCTGATCCTCCGCGCCGGGGGGCGCCGCCCGCATCTCGTCGGCGGGTTTGCCGTACGCGTCACCATGCCCGTTCATGCCGGCTCCTCCGTGATCACGTAACGGAATCCGAGGTCGTTGTTCCGGTTGTCGACGTCGCCCCGTCCACGGTACGCCGGGCGTGCACGCCACAACTCCTGCTGCCAGGAGCCGCCCTTGACCGTTCGGCGGTTGTGGACGCCCGCCGCGTAGTAGTCGAACGTCCACTCGAACACGTTGCCGAGCAGCTCGACGGGCAGCAGCCGCCGTTCCTGCTCGCGGGTGGCGAAGGTGCCGATCGGCGTGGTCGCCTCGTAGCCGAACTCTTTCGTGTTCGCGTATCCGGCGCCCAGCACAGCCTCGATGCCGGCCGTCGTCCGGACCTGCCACGAGTGCAGGCAGGCCGCCTCCCACTCGTTCTCGCTGGGCAGCCGGACCGCGGCCCGCAGCAGCCGGCCCAGCCACGTGCAGTAGGCGTTGGCCTCGAACCAGGAGACGCCGACCACGGGTTGCAGGCGGTTGCGCAGGGTCGTCTCGTGCCAGTACTTCGGCTTGGTCACCGGCTGAGCCAGCTGGGTTCGCGCGTGCTCGGCGATCTCCCACTCCGGCATCGTCGCGAAGCGGACCAGGGCGGCCGCGCCGACCGGCGTGGCCGCACCGCTGCGCAGCAACTCGAGGACCATCTGCGGGTACTCGCTCTTCAGCTTCTCCTGACGCCGCTGCCAGTCGGAGACGAACTGGTCGACCGCGCGGCGCCGCATGCGCCACTCCCAGCCCTCCGGCGACCACAGCGTCGGGTCCTCGTAGCCGCCGGACTGGATGAACAGTTCGAACTCGGCGTTGGACACCGGGAAGCGCGCGATCCGGAAGGCCGGCAGGCTGATCGTGCGCACCTCGCTGCCCACCCGCCGGTCGGTGTTCTCCTCCCGGCGATCACCCAGCTGCCATTCCCGGGCCGGCACCAGCACGGTCGCGCCGCCGCCCTCCTCGGTCGACGGCAGGCTCCAGCCCATGTCGCCCAGCGCGGCCAGCATCGCGCTGCGCTGGCGGCGATCGGTCAGGTCGCGCAGCCGGCGCAGGATCGCGTTCCGGATCCGCGCCGCGACCGCCGCGTCGGTGTCCGACCGGATGGACAGGTAGACGCGGGCGGCCAGCACCGGGTCGACATCGGCCAGCCGGTCCGCGACCTCGACACCGCGCAGCTGGGCGGCGAACTTGAACAGCTCCTCGTACCGGTGGTGCGCGTAGCCGGGCGCGGTGACCGGCGACGCGGGCGGCGCCTGGCCGTCCGGCAGCGGGCGCTCCTGCGCCGGGGTGACGCTCAGCTTCTGCCGGGCCAGCGAGACGATGTCCTCGACGGGCGTGCCGAGCGCCGCGAACAGGTGCTGCATCGACGGATGGGCGAAGCGCACCTTCGTCGGGTCGTCGGCGAGGATGTGCAGGTCCTTCGCGGTCTCCACGATCAACGCCGGGTCGACCGCCCGCTCACCGGCGTCGTGCAGCGCCTGGCTGAGCGCCGTCCCGCCGTCCCGCGGTGACATGGTCAGCCGCGCGCGACCGCCCGGCTCCGCGGGCAACGTCAGCTGCCGGGCGAGCCCGCCGAGCGCCCGGATGAGCGGCATGCTCTCCAGGACCGGCCACGGGTCGGCGCCCGAGCTCGCGATTCGCTTGAGGCGGTTCGGGATGCCGACCGGCACGAGTGGCCCGTGGGCGGCGTCATGCTCCCACTCGTGCACGATCGCCGCCGACACGGCCGTGCCGAACAGCAGCGTCTCGGTGTCCGCGACCTGCGGCGCGCCGGAGCGCAGGAACGACGCCAGCCGGAACGGGTTGGAGTAGAGCTCGATCAGGCCCTCGTCGGAGCGCAACGCCTCGTGCAGGCGCGCGCCCGTGTCGACGTCGTGCCCGGTGGCGATCGCGATGATGTGGTCCCGGGACAGCGGCAGCAGGGAGACCTCCGTCGGATCCCGGTTCTCCGGCGCTCGCATGTTGATCACCTGGTCGCGGGTGCGGCAGGTGACCACCACCTTCGACGCACCCCGCCGCAACAGGTCGCGGATCACGTCGCGCCAGTGCACCATCCACTGCGTGAGTTGCAGCGTACGAATGCCGCCCTCGTTCAGCCCGTCCAGCAGCACCGTGCCGCCGTCGTGGACGAACTGGTCGAGGTCGCACCACTGGCTGGTGTCGACCATGTCGCTCCACCGTGAGGCCAGCCAGTTGAACGAGATGTCCGGGCTGGCCGGCTGGTCGGCGAGCGCCACGTAGAACGAGTTCCCCTTCGCCGACGGATCACCCGGTCGCCGGATCGACCGCAGCGCGGCGAGCGCGTCGTGGTAGCGCAGTTGCAGGCTCTTGCCGGCGCCGGGCTCGCCCAGCACCATGATCAGCCGCCGGGTCCGCTTGCCGAGCACCACCTCCTCGAGGGACTGGGGCCTGGTCAGCGACGAGTTCAGGTCGTCCTTGTTACCGAGCCGCAGGTTGATCACGGTGTTGCGGCGCTCGTCGCGGGTCCACCGGGCCAGCCGGATCAGGTCGTAGTCGAGCGGCCCGGTGGCCTTCTCGGTGTTCACCAGCTCGTCGTAGAGCGGCTGCGCGATCGGGATCACCCGGGGCAGGTCCGGCCGACGCAACTGCTCGACCAGGGACTGACGCGAACTGGCCCAGGGCAGGCGCGGCGGTGGGCGCTCGGTCCCCAGCAGCGACGGAAACGGGGCGAAAGGCAGCCCGGTGTGGCTGACCAACCGGATCAGGCCCTCGGCGATGCGGTCGAGGTCGGCGCCCTGCCCGGTCCAGCAGAGCGTCACCTCCCGGGGCCACGGGGGCGCCCGTCGGGGGGCACGCGGCGGCTCGACGGCGACCGTCATCCGCGCCCGGTTCGCCAACTCCGCCAGCCGCGCCAGACCGGCGTCGTTGAGCGGCGACCGCATCAGGACGACGAGGCACTCGACCAGGGTGGTGAGCCCGGCGCCGAGCAGCGCCACCGGCTGGTTCCGTGATCTCAGCTCGTGGAGCAGCTGATCGGCCGGTGCCGGGTTGTCGCTCCAGATGCCGAACCTGATCTGGGCCGACGCGGTACCCAGCGGGTCCTCCGGGGCGGTCATCAGACCACCGACCCGCCGTCGACGGGGATCGAGACGCCGTTCACGTTGCCGGCCTGCGCGCCGGCCAGATACAACGCGACCGAGGCCACCTCCTCGGCCGTCACGAGCCGGCCCGACGGGTTCATCGAGCGGTACTCGTCGAGCACCCGCTCGACCGTGATGCCGCGGGCGGCGGCCCGGTCCTCCGCGATCCGGTTGATCAGCCGGGATTCGACGGCGCTCGGGCAGATCTCGTTGCACGTGACGCCGGCGCCCGCGTACTCCTTGGCGATGGTCTTGGTCAGCGCGCTCAGGGCGTGTTTCGACGCCGCGTACGGTGCCCGGTGGGGTGCGACCCGGAGGCTGTAGATCGAGCCGATGTTGATCAGGCGGCCCCAGCCGCGTTTCACCATCCCGGGCAGCACGGCCTGGGTGAGGAGCAGCGGGATGGTGGCGTTGATCCGCAGCATCCGCTCCCAGACGGCGAGGCTGACGCTTCCGGTCAGTTCCTCGGACTCGTTGATCCCGGCGCAGTTGATCAGCACGTCGAACTCACCCGGTGGTGTCTCGAACTCACCGGCGAAATCGATGCGCACCCCGGCGGCGCCCCACTCGGACTCCAGCCGTTCCGCGACCTCGAGGTTGCGGTGGTACTGAAAGGAGACCCGATTCCCCGCCTTGGCGAACGCCGCCACCATCGCCTCGCCCAGCGTCCCGGTGCCGCCGGTGATCAAGATATGCAACGGTATGGGTGGCTCATTGCTGACACCTGCGCTCATCTCGCCTCCGCTCGAGAGCAGCGCCCACCCAAGGCGCGTGTCCCGTAGCGCAGGGTAGTACGGCTGTCACGATGCGGCCACTTTGATCTATCGATCGAGGACAATCAAACCCGGTCGGCCGACCGGATCCGCGTGTGGGCCCGGTCGCTCCGGAAAGGAGCGAAGCTCGGCGCCGACGGCCAACCGGACCCGGTCCAGGATCAGCCGGCCGGCGGGCGTGCCTCACCCCGGTAGGTGCCGAACGACCACAGGTTGCCCTCCGGGTCGCGGACGGCGAAGTCGCGGGAGCCGTAGTCGGTCTCCCGCAGCTCCTGGACGATCGTCGCGCCGGCCTTCAGCGCGCGGTCGTGCAGCCCGTCGGGATCGTCGGTCACCACGTAGGCGCCGAAGGTGCCCGGCCGCAGCGCCCACGGGTCGTCCGGATCGTCCCGGTGCGAGCCGAGCATGATGCCGCCGCCGGGTGGCCAGGCCAGCTCGGCGTGCGCGACGTGTTCGCCCTCGCCGTACACGGCGGTCTCGGTGAAGCCGAAGGCTTCGACCAGGAAGCGGATCAGGGCCCGGGCGTCGCGGGCCCGCAGGGTGGGCCACACCTGCGGTGGCGGGGTCGTCTTCTCAGTCATGAGACTCATCCTGCGCGCCGGGCGGCACGTGGTCTTGGACGAAAGTGAACTCGTCGGCGAGCCAGCGCGACGGCGAGCAGCCGGCCAGGGCCCGGAACTCGCGGGCCAGGTGCGCCTGGTCGTAGTAGCCGGTGTCGGCGGCGAGCCCGGCCAGCTCGGTGCCGGGGGTCAGCCCCCGCCGGGCCCGGTCGAAGCGGACCACCCGGGCCGCCTCCTTGAGGCCGAGGCCCGTCTCCACCCGGAACCGGTCGGTGAGGTGGCGCGGGCTCCAGCCGACCTCGCCGGCCAGCTCGCGGACCGGCAGCCGGCCGCCGGTGGCCAGCAGCCGCCGGTAAGCGTGGGCGACGTCGGGATGCACCTCGGCAGCGCGGCGCCCGGCCAGCCTCAGCAGGGCCGCCTCCAGCACCGCGAACCGGGCCGGCCAGGCCGGCGCCGCCCGCAGCCGGCCCCGCAGCTCCTCGACGCCCAGGGCGCCGAGCAGGTCGGCGAGGTCGAGATCCAGGCCGGCCAGCTCACCCGCGGGCAGGCCGAACAGCGCACGGCAGCCCAGCGGCTGCACGGCCACCTGGACCCCGGACTGCCGGCCGCCGTGCGCGATCAGGGCCGGGGCCAGGTGCAGCCCGCCGACCAGGGCGTCGTAACTGCCCGGCGCCTGCCGGGCGTCCGGGTGCGCGTGGACGACCAGCGGGTCGTCGAGGGTCAGCACGAGCGTCAGGTAGGGCGACGGCAACCCGCGATGGGTCACCGCCGGCACCCCCCGCTGACGCCAGCCGGCGAAATGCGCGACGTACGGCCGCAGCACCGCCGACGGTCGCGCCCACGCGGACTCGTCCACCACCATCTCCCGAGCATTCCACCCGGCCCGGGGTCGGGGGGCCGTGCCGGTCGTCCAATACCGAAGCGGCCCCCGAGTGGTTCAGGCGCCCAGGGCCTTGGCGAGGGCGTCGCGGAAGGCGCGCTCGTTGTCGGTCACGGTGTCGCCGCCGAGCCCGAGCATGCCGCCGGTCGAGGCCGCGCCGACCACGCTGTCGGCGATCCCCACCAGCAGGTGCTTGTACGTCTCCGCGTCCGCGGGGTCGGTCTTGGCGGCCAGCAGCGTGGCTGCCTCGGCGGCCCGGCCGACGACGTCCTGGGCGTAGCCGACCGGGTCGGCCGGCTCGATGGCCTGCAGTTCCTCGCCGCGGTCCGGGTCGCCGGTCTGGTCCAGGACCGCGGCGGCGATCGCGGTGACCAGCGGGCTGGCCGAGGAGCGCGCGTCGGAGATCTGGTCGAGGCCGGCGGCCGTCTCGGCGCGGGTCTTGCGGGCACTGTCGTGGGTCGCCACACTCGCGGCGGTCAGCACCGACTGCGGCAGGCCGACCAGCAGCCCCCACTCGGCGTCGGTGAAGCCGAACGTGGCGTACAGCGGTTCGTCGGTCACGAAATCCTCACTCATTTCTTCTTCTTCTCAGCGACCAGCAGCGCGTGCTGCTGGACGACCGGCACCGAGAGGGTCTTGTAGCCGACCTCCTCGAACAGCACGGTCATGCGATCCTCCTCGTACCCCATCACCATGCCGGGGCCCCAGTCGGTGTGCCGCACCGTGCTGTGCACGGCGAACGGTTCGTCGCCGGCCTCTTCCTCGGTCTCCTCGGCCACGCCGTCGGCACAGTTGTCACAGTGGCCGCAGCGCTTGACGAGATCCTCGCCGAAGTAGGCCAGCAGGGTCTGGGAACGACACGCGTTGCTCTGCGCGTACCCCCGCATCATGTCGTTGCGTGAGCGCAGCACCACCTGTTGCCGCGCGTATTCGGCGACGGCGGCCTCGGCCGCCGCGGCCGGCAGCGGCGCGAAGACCGGCACCGTCCACTTGTTGGCGCTGCCGGCGACCGCCGCGCCGACCTGTTCCAGCAGGCCGAGCAGTTGGCCGAGCTTGCGGGTGCCGTGGCCGGTCTTCTCCTTCAGTGCGGTCTTGGTGGCCGGGCCGGCCCGCAGGGCGGCCGCCAGGTCGCGGATCTCCGCCTCGTCGGGGGAGCCGCCGGCGAAGAACCGCTGGATCGCCTCGTCCTCGGCGCGCCACAGCAGCAGTGCGCGGCTCGGCTCGCCGTCGCGGCCCATCCGGCCGATCTCCTGGAAGTAGCTGTCCGGGGAGTCGGGCAGGGCGACGTGAGCCACCCAGCGGATGTTGGCCTTGTCGATGCCCATGCCGAACGCCGAGGTCGCGACCATGATGTCGGTCTTGTCGGCGAGGAAGTCCTCGTGCGCCTGCTCGCGGGCGCCACCGGCCATCCCGCCGTGGTAGAACGTGGCGCTGTAGCCGGCGCCGGTGAGGCGCTCGGCGAGCTCCTCGGCGGCCCGCCGGGTGGCGACGTAGATGATCCCCGGCCGGCCCGCCTCGTCCAGCAGCGCGGTGAGCCGCCGCCACCGGTAGTCCTCGTCCGGGCAGTACGCGACCTCGAGGAACAGGTTGCGCCGGTCCAGGCCGGACACGTGGATCTCGGGTTTGTGCAGGTGCAGCCGGTTGATGATGTCCTCGCGGATCGGCGGCGAGGCGGTGGCGGTCAGCGCCAGCACCGGCGGCCGGCCGAGCTGCTTGATCAGGTGGCCGAGGGCGAGGAAGTCGGGGCGGAAGTCGGGGCCCCAGGCGGAGATGCAGTGCGCCTCGTCGACCGCGACCAGCCCGGGCTTCAGGGCGCGCACCTCGGCCAGCCGATCGGGGTTGCTGAGCTGTTCCGGCGTGATGAAGAGGAATTCGGCCCGGCCCTCCCGGATCTCCCGGATGGCCTCGCGCTGCTGGTTCGGGGTCTCGGCGGAGCTGACCCGGACGGCGCGGATGGCCGGGTCGGCACGCTCGTTGAGGGCGGCGATCTGGTCCTGCTGCAGGGCCAGCAGCGGTGAGATCACCACGGTCGGCCCGCGCAGCAGGACCGCCGGGATCTGGTAGATCGCCGACTTGCCGGCGCCGGTGGGCAGGACGACGAGGGCGTCGCGGCGGCGCAGCACAGCCCGCATGGGCTTGAACTGGCCGGGGCGCAGGGAGGGCCAGCCGAAATGCCGGCGGGCGACCTTGCGAAGGCGAGGGCCGTAGATGGGTAGCTTCATCGAGCGGCCATTGTGCCCCACCGATGTGTCGCGCAAACGCTCGCCGGCGTTCCTTGATCGTCGGGCCGCGGCTATTTGCCGCGGAA
Organism: Actinoplanes sp. ATCC 53533; assembly: GCF_003947245.1. Taxonomy (NCBI): domain Bacteria; kingdom Bacillati; phylum Actinomycetota; class Actinomycetes; order Micromonosporales; family Micromonosporaceae; genus Actinoplanes; species Actinoplanes sp. ATCC 53533. Next base: position 79,602 of record NZ_QHHV01000074.1, read on the forward strand.
CATCCGGCGGATGGCCCAGAACAGGATCAACGCCCCCAGCGCGACGCCGAGCAGGCGCACGGCGTGCACCTCCGACCAGTCCACGCCGGAGGCCGCCAGGCGGGGCGCTGCCCACTGTGTTCGCACGTAGCGAAGCTTAGCGAGCCGGGCAAGCCGGCTTAATAGAAAGGTTTGTTGACTAAAAGGCCGGAGTGGGTGACCATTGGTCGTCGCCGCGCCCATGACGGATGTCGGCCGATCACGTTGGGGGACGTGCTCGCTGAGCGCGTATTCGTCGTCACCGGAGGTACGCGGACACATGCCGAATCATGGCGATTTGCCGGATCTCGCCGCGACGGTGCTGCAGCCCGGATTCGAGGGCACCACCGTGCCCGGCTGGGTGCGTCGCTGGCTCGCCGACGGGCTGGGCGGCGTCGCCCTGTTCGCTCGCAACGTCGAGACGCCCGCGCAGCTCGCGGCGCTGACCGCGCAACTGCGCGCGGAACGGCCCGACGTCATCGTGGCCATCGACGAGGAGGCCGGCGACGTCACCCGGCTGGAGTCCCGGCACGGCAGCTCCCGGCCCGGCAACCTGGGCCTGGGCGCGATCGACGACACCGAGCTGACCCGCGCCGTCGCCCGGGACCTGGGGCTCGAGCTGGCCCACGCGGGCATCACGCTCGACTACGCCCCGGACACCGACGTCAACAGCAACCCGGACAACCCGATCATCGGGGTACGGGCGTTCGGCGCCGAGCCCGGCCTCGTGGCCCGGCACGGCGCGGCCTGGATCGGTGGCCTGCAGGAGTCCGGGGTCGCCGCCTGCGCCAAGCACTTCCCGGGCCACGGCGACACCGCCGTCGACTCGCATCACGCCGTACCGCTGATCGACCGCAGCCGTGAGCGGCTCGCCGAGGTCGAGCTGGTGCCGTTCCGGGCCGCCATCGCCGCCGGCGTGCAGTCGATCATGACCGGTCACCTGCTGGTTCCGGCCTACGACCCGGAGCTGCCCGCCACGCTGAGCCGGCGCATCCTCACCGGCCTGCTGCGCGAGGAGCTCGGCTTCCAGGGACTGATCGTCACCGACGGCATCGAGATGCAGGGCGTGCGCCACCGGTACGGCCTCGAAGGGGCGGCCGTCCGGGCGCTGGCCGCCGGCGCCGACGCCATCTGCGTCGGTGGCGACCACGCCGACGAGCACACCGCCGTGCGGCTGCGGGACGCCGTCATCGCCGCCGTGCGCGGCGGCGAGCTGAGCGAGGAGCGGCTGCGCGACGCCGCCGCGCGGGTCCGCAGGCTGGCCGCCTGGACGCTGGAGACGCAGACCGCGATCGGCGCCCGGGCCGTGGCCGACGCCGCCGGCTCGGCCGCGCCCCGCCGGCCTGGTCTCGGCGGCATGGCCGGAGATCAGCGCGTCGCCGGCGGTGACGCGCGCGAGATCGTCATTGGCGGTCCGGCGGATCACCGCGTCGTCGGCGACGCCCGCGAGATCGTGGTCGGCGGGTCGGCCGTCGGGCAGGCCGCCGCCCGTCGAGCCGTCAAGGTCACCACCACCGCGGCCGCCCCCGAGTTGCCGCTGTCCAGCCCGCCGCACGTGGTCGAGTTCGCGCCGCCGCGCAACATCGCGATCGGGGCCGAGACGCCGTGGGGCGTGGGCGCGCCCCTGGGCACCCTGCTGCCCGGCACCACCGCGGTGCGGTTCAGCGCCGAGGACCTGGCCGGGGTGGCCGAGGTGGCCGGGCATGTCCTGGCCGGAGCGGGCGCCCGGCCGCTGGTCCTGGTCGTGCGCGACGTGCACCGGCACCGGTGGATCGCCGACGCGCTGCGGGACACGCTGGCGGTGCGCCCCGACGCGATCGTGGTGGAGATGGGCGTGCCGGTCGCGATCAGCGGCGGCGTGCACCTGGCGACCTACGGCGCCACCCGCGCCTGCGGGCAGGCGGCCGCGGAGATCATCGCCGGCACGTCGGTGCCGCGGCTGTCGGCGCAGGCGCTCGCCGCCTGAGCGTCACTCGACGACGATGTCGTCGTACTCCGGGTGCTCGGCGACGTACTTCGCGAAGAACGGGCAGGCGGGAACGACCTTCTCGCCGCGCTCGCGCAGGGTGTCGAGGGTGCGCGCGGCCAGGATGCCGCCCAGCCCCTTGCCGCGCTGCGCCGGATCCACCTCGCTGTGCAGCACGACCACGGCGCCGTCGCGCACCCGGTAGTCGGCGAAGCCGCCCACCTCGCCGTCGAGCAGGATCTCGAAGCGGCGGCGGGCGGGGTTGTCCTGCACGGTGACGGCCATGCGATCAGCTTATGGTGGTTCGGGGCCCGTACTCTTGATCCCGTGATGAACACCGCAGCACCGCGTATCGCCGCCCTGTTCACCTCGGCCGCCCTCGGGCTGGCCCTGCTCGCCGGCTGCAGCAGCGACAACGTCGACTGTGGCCTGGACCAGTGCACCGTCACCATGGAACGCAGCACCAGCGCGAGCGCCAGCGTCCTCGGCGTCGAGGCCAAGTTCGTCAGCGCGGACGCCGACACCGTCACCCTCGACATCGCCGGGGAGCAGGTCCAGCTCACCAAGGGTCAGCAGGCGGTGGACGTCGGCGGCCTGCGGGTCTCGCTGGACAGCGTCACCGCCGACGCCGTCCAGTTCGTGGTCGCCCGCTAGCACGTCCGGCTGGCACGGGTGGCAGGTTTCAAAAAAGTCGCGTCAGGTCATTCAAAGCGGCATGTCTGCCACCCAGCACGCCCGGAGCACCGCGTCACGCGCTGCCGACAGTAAACCGCTCGAATATCTCGCCCGCGGCGGCTTCATCGTGTACGGCGTCATTCACCTGCTCTTCGCCTGGCTGGCGCTGCAGGTCGCCCTCGGCGACTCGAAGGGCGAGAGCGACCAGTCCGGCGCCCTGCAGAGCCTGGCCGGCCAGCCGTTCGGCAAGACCATGCTGGTGATCGCCGTCATCGGCATGATCGCCCTGGCCCTGTGGCAGGCCTTCGAGGCCGCCATCGGCGAGAGCGGCCCGCAGGACAAGGAGGCGATCGCCGAGCGCGTCGTCTCCGGCTTCCGCACGGTCATCTACCTGTCGTTCGCCTGGATCGCCATCCGGGTGCTCCAGGGCGCGAACGCCTCGACCGGCGACAGCCAGGAGAAGGGCGCTTCCAGCCTGATGGCCAACTCCGGCGGGCGCTGGCTGGTCGGGCTGATCGGGATCGTGGTGGTCGGCGTGGGCATCGGCCTGCTGCTCTACGGCGTCACCAAGAAGTTCGAGAAGCACCTCAACACCCAGCAGATGAATCCCACCGTCCGCAAGACCACGCGGCGCCTCGGCGTCGCCGGCTATTCGGCCAAGGGCGTCGCCTACACCATCGCCGGTGGCCTGATCGTGGCCGCGGCCGTGACCTACGATGCGGAGAAGGCCCGCGGCCTGGACGCCGCGCTGCGCCTGCTCGCCGAGCAGTCGTACGGCCCGTGGCTGCTGGGCCTGGTCGCGCTGGGCATCGCTGCCTTCGGCGTCTACTGCTTCTCGCAGGCCCGATACCGCAAGGTGTGACGCATCACCGCACGGCGTGACGCATCGCGAGGTGGAAAGGTAGAACGCTGGCAACGAACCCTGAAGTCTGGAGAGGGAAACCGTGACCAGCGTGCTCACCGCCCTGCTCGCCGTCGTGATCGCGGCGGGCGCCGCGATCGTCCTCGTCGAGGCCGTGCACTGGGTCGTCAGGCGGCTCGGGCGCCGCTCGACCCTGCTCAACGACCTGGCGAATACGGCGCACCGGCCGTTCCTCGCCACCGTCACCATCTTCGCCGTGCAGCAGGCCGTCCGGGGCTTCGCCGGCCCCTTCCCGGGCCGGGCCGGGGTGCTGCACGCCCTGGTGATCCTGGTGATAGCCGCGATCGCCTGGCTCGTCGGCGCGTTGCTGCTGGTGCTGGAGGATCTCGCGCTGGCCCGCTGGCGGGTCGACGTCCCGGACAACATGAAGGCCCGCCGGGTCAAGACCCAGGTCGTCATGCTGCGCCGGGTCACGGTCGCGGGGATCGTGGTGCTGACCGTCGGCGTCATGCTGATGACCTTTCCGAACGTGCGCGCCCTCGGCGCCAGCCTGATCGCCTCGGCCGGCCTGATCAGCGTCATCGCCGCGCTCGCCGCGCAGAGCACCCTCGGCAACCTCATCGCCGGCCTGCAGCTCGCCTTCAGCGACGCGGTGCGCATCGACGACGTCGTGGTCGTCGAGGGGGAGTGGGGCCGGATCGAGGAGCTGACCCTGACGTACGTCGCCGTGCAGATCTGGGACGATCGCCGGCTGATCCTGCCCACCTCGTACTTCACCACCAAGCCGTTCCAGAACTGGACCCGGACCGGTTCCGCGGTGCTCGGCACCGCGGAGATCGACGTGGACTGGTCGGCGCCCGTCGAGCCGATGCGCGCCGAGCTGCGCGCGGTCTGTGAGGGCACCGAGCTGTGGGACGGCCGGGTCTGCGTGCTGCAGGTGACCGAGGCGACCGGCGGCATGATCCGGCTCCGCGCGCTGGTCAGCGCGCACGACGCCGGTTCGCTGTGGGACCTGCGCTGCCTGGTCCGCGAGCGCCTGGTCGGCTGGGTCTTCGAGCACCAGCGGGACTCCCTGCCGCGGCTGCGTGCCGACGTGGCCCGGGACGAGCGCGTGCTCCCCGGCCGAACCGCCCAGCCGCCGGCCGCCGACCGGCCGGCCGATGAGGCGGAGGCCGGCGGCGACGCCCGGGTCTTCGGCGGTACGGGCGACGGCGACGAGCGGGCGGTGGCCTTCAGCGGACCCGACGAGCAGGCGGCCCCCGCCGGGTCCGGCATGCGGCAGTAATTCCGGCCCGGAAAGGCGAGGATTGACCCTGGCATGTGCAGGGCATAGTGGCTTCATGGGGAAAGGAGGACACCATGGCCGATGTCTTGAACGGTAGCCCGGTCCGTCCGGGGACCGACCCGTCCACCGCGGAATTGGTACAGAAGGCGAGCGAGCAGCTCTCTCGCCTGGTGAAGGACGAGATCGCGCTTGCGAAGGCGGAGCTCGCGGAGAAGGGTAAGCACGCAGGCATCGGGGTGGGTCTGTTCGGCGCGGCAGGTGTGCTGACCCTGTACGGCGTCGGCGCGCTGTTCGCCACGCTGATCATCGTCCTCGACGTGTTCCTGGAGCTGTGGCTGGCCGCGCTGATCGTCACCGTGGTGCTGTTCGGGTCGGCCGGCATCCTGGCGCTGTTCGGCAAGAATCAGGTCACCCGGGCGGTCCCGCCGGAGCCCTCGGCCGCCATCGCCAGCGCCAAGGCGGACGTCGACGAGGTCAAGCACGCGATCAAGAGCAGGAGCCGGGCATGAGCGAGCTTGCGAGCCGATCATCAAGCACGACGAGGGTCATCGCCGGAGTGACGGCATGAGCGACAAGAACGGATCCGCCCGGGCCAAGCCGGATGTGGCGGCCCTGCGCGAGGAGATCAAGCGGACCCGCGCCGAGCTCGGCGAGACGGTCCAGGCCCTCGCGGCCAAGGCGGACGTCAAGGCCCGGGCGCGGGAGCAGGTCGAGCTGACCAAGCAGAAGGCCAGGGCGCAGGTGCACGATGCGACCGGCAAGGTCCGCGAGGTCGCGGCAGCCGCCGTCGGCGTCGCGTCGGAAAAGGTCCGCAACGCCACGGCGCAGGCCGGTGACAGGGCCGCTCTCGCAAGGGTGGCGGGCGGGGAGTCCGGCGCGCTGGTCAACGCTCACGACGGCGGCATGCGGATGCGGCGCAATCCGATCCCGTTCGCCGCGATGCTCGCGGCCGGCGTCGCGCTGGTCGGCATCGTCCTCATCGTGCGCGGGAGGCGTAAGTGAGCAAGAAGCTGCGGAAGGTGGCATACAAGCCGGTCGGTCTGCTGCTGGGCATCGGGGCCGGCGCCATCGCCGGCTTCGTCTTCAAGGAGGTCTGGAAGTTCGCCTCCGGCGACGACGATGCCCCGAACGCGACCGACGAGGATCGGAGCTGGGGCGAGATCCTCGCCGCGGCCGCCCTGCAGGGCGCGATCTTCGCGACGGTGAAGGCGCTCGTCGACCGGGGCGGAGCCGCCGGCGTTCGCAAGATCACCGGGGAATGGCCTGATTGATCGCCTTCTTGCATAGACCACGGTCTAGGTCTTCGATGCCGCTCGGCCGGCGCCGAGGGCCTATTCCGGTTCTGTCGGAGTCGACGGGATTCGGCTGAGGGGCAGCTTTCGGGCTCGTTCTTCGGGTACAGTGTGGCCAGTTTTTGTGTACGTGGTTCAGAGGTTCGTCCTTCTGGAACGCCGCCCCTCGCGGCGGCCGCTTGCGCGGAAACGACCATCGGCCCCGCATCACCGGGCCGGCATTTTCAGAAGGAGAGTTCAGCATGGCGCAGGGAACCGTGAAGTGGTTCAACGCAGACAAGGGCTTCGGCTTTATCACCGTCGATGGCGGGGGTGCTGACGTGTTCGTCCACTTCTCGGCCATCCAGACGAGCGGCTACCGCAGTCTGGAAGAGAACCAGCGGGTCGAGTTCGAGATCGCCCAGGGCCAGAAGGGCCCTCAGGCGGAGCAGGTTCGCCCGCTCTGAGACCATCCTGCCGGCGGCGACGCCGGCCGCCGATCACCTGGCGGAGATCGGCCTGAGTAACCCCGCATCCCTTCTTCGAGGGATGCGGGGTTTTTCTGTCCCCGGCAAGGCCGGCCTCAGGGCTGCTGCTTGCTCCGCGCCCGGACCCGGACCCCCAGCACGATCAGCACCAGGCCGCCCACGGCGACGATCGGCCCGATGACGGCCCAGATCGTCACGCCGCTCATCACGCTCCCGCCGAGCAGGTCGAGCCCTTGCGCCGTCCACAGCACGCCCAGCACGACGCCCAGCAGGCCCAGGGCGAGCCACAGCCAGCCCTTCATCGGTGCCCCCTCACCAGCGGTCATGGACCTGGGGCCTGATCAGCTCGTCGTAGACGGAGCGGACGGCCGCGTGGGCCTCGTCGCTCAGCGGCGCCAGCGCCGCGGCCGCCACGTTGCCGCGGGCCTGCTCCGCGTTGCGGGCGCCCGGGATGACCACGGTGACCGCGGGCTGGTCGATGATCCAGCGCAGGGCGAACTGGGCCATGGTCGCGCCCGTGGGCACGTGCGGCAGCAGCCGCTTGACGGCCGCCAGCCCGCTGCCGAAGTCGACCCCGGAGAAGGTCTCGCCGACGTCGAAGGCCGCGCCGTGCCGGTTGTAGGTGCGGTGGTCGTCGGCGCCGAACGTGGTGTGCTCGTCGTAGCGGCCCGAGAGCAGGCCGCTGGCCAGCGGGACCCGGGCGATGATGCCGACGCCGGCCGCGGCGGCCGCGGGCAGCACCCGCTCGAGCGGCTTGAGCCGGAGCGCGTTCAGGATGATCTGGACGCTCGCGGTGCCCGGCCGGGCGATGGTCGCCAGCGCCTCGTCGACCTTCTCGACGCTGACGCCGTAACCCGCGATGGCCTTCTCCTGCACCAGGGTGTCCAGGGCGTCGTAGACGGCCTCCGTGGAATACACCGGGGTGGGCGGGCAGTGCAGCTGGACCAGGTCGAGGGTGTCGACGCCCAGGTTGGCGCGGGAGCGGTCGGTCCAGGCCCGGAAGTTGTCGAGGGTGTAGCTGGCCGGCACCTGAGGCAGCCGGCGGCCCATCTTGGTCGCCACGGTCAGCTGCTTGTCCCGGACGCCGGGCTGCTTCAGGAACGCGCCGATGACCTGCTCGCTGCGGCCGTCGCCGTAGACGTCGGCGGTGTCGATGAAGGTCACGCCGGCGTCCACGGCCGCGCCGAGCGTGCCGAGCGCGTCCTCCTCGCTGACGCTGCCCCAGTCGGCGCCGAGTTGCCAGGCACCGAGTCCGATCACGCCGACGGTGCGCCCCAGGCGGGCGAAGCTGCGATTTTCCACCCCGCGAGCCTACGTCCGCCGGTGCTACGCTGCAAAAAAGACGTACGTACGGTTTGGAGAACGGTCATGTGGGATCCCACCGTCTACCACCGCTTCGGCGACGAACGCTCGCGCCCGTTCCACGACCTGGTCGCCAGGATCGGCGCCGAGCGGCCCCGCGCCGTCGCCGACCTCGGCTGCGGCCCCGGCGAACTCACCGCCGGCCTCGCCCGGCGTTGGCCGGATGCCCGGGTCACCGGGCTGGACTCGTCGCCCGAGATGATCGGCAAGGCCCGTGCCCTGGCCGCGCCGGTGGCGTTCGACGTCGCCGACGTGCACGACTGGCAGCCCGCGCCGGACACCGACGTGGTCGTCACCAACGCCGTTCTGCAGTGGGTGCCGGAGCACCGCGCGCTCATCGAGCGGTGGGTCCGCGCGCTGCCGTCCGGCGCCTGGTTCGCCATGCAGGTCCCCGGCAACTTCGACGCGCCCTCGCACCGCGCCCTGCGCGCCCTGGCCCGCAGCGCCCCCTACGCGGAAACCGTCGGCGAGATCGTGCGCGAGGCGCCGGTGGACGACGCCGCCGGCTATGCGGCGCTGCTGACCGGCGCCGGGGCGACGGTGGACGCCTGGGAGACCACCTATGTGCACCTGCTGGCCGCCACCGGGCCCGAGCACCCGGTGCTGCGCTGGATGGAAGGCACCGCGCTGCGACCGGTGAAAGCCGCGCTGGCGGAACCGGCGTGGCGCGGGTTCCGGGCCGCGCTCGGTGCCACTCTGGCAGCGGAATACCCTGCCCGCAACGGGTACGTGGCGTTCCCGTTCCGCCGGATCTTCACGGTCGCGACCATCGCCTAGGGGGAGAAATTGACCGACCTGACCTCGTTCATCGCCCAGCTGCCGAAGGCCGAGCTGCACGTGCACCACGTCGGCTCGGCGTCGCCGCGCATCGTCGCCGAGCTGGCGAGCCGGCACGAGGGTAAGAGCTTGGTGCCGGCCGACCCGGCCGCCCTCGCCGACTACTTCGCGTTCCGCGACTTCGGCCACTTCATCGAGGTCTACCTGAGCGTGGTGGACCTCATCCGCGACGACGAGGACGTCCGGATGCTGACCTACGAGGTGGCCCGCGAGCTCGCCCGCCAGCACGTCCGGTACGCCGAGCTGACCGTCACGCCGTACTCGCACGTGCGGCGGGGCATCCCGGCGCCGGCGTTCTGCGCGGCCATCGAGGACGCCCGGGCCGGCGCCGCCGCCGACTTCGGGGTGGAACTGCGCTGGTGCTTCGACATCCCGGGGGAGGCGGGACTGGCCGCCGCCGAGGAGACGCTGCGGATCGCGCTTGTGGAACAGCCCGCCGGGCTGATCAGCTTCGGGCTCGGCGGTCCCGAGGTCGGGGTGCCGCGGCCGCAGTTCAAGCCGTACTTCGACAAGGCCCGGGCGGCCGGGCTGCACAGCGTGCCGCACGCCGGGGAGACCACCGGACCGCAGACCATCTGGGACGCGCTGCGTGACCTCGGCGCCGAGCGGATCGGGCACGGCATCGCCGCCGTCCAGGACCCGCAGCTCATGGCCTACCTGGCCGACAACGAGATCCCGTTGGAGGTCTGCCCCACCTCCAACGTGCGGACCCGGGCGGTGGCCGGCATCGACGAGCACCCGCTGCCGGCCCTGGTCGCCGCCGGCGTGCCGGTCACCATCAACTCCGACGACCCGCCGATGTTCGGCACCACCCTGGAGGAGGAATATGCGGTGGCCGCCCGGCTGCTGGATCTCGACGCCGCCGGGGTGGCCGGTCTCGCCCGCGCGGCCGTGCACGCGTCGTTCCTGCCGGCGGCCGGGAAGTCACGGCTGCTGACCGAGATCGACGACTACGCCGCGCGGAATCAGTAGCCCGCGTAGAGGGGCTCGTCCCAGATCGCCAGCACGGCGAGGATCCCCAGCACCAGGATCGTCACCACCCGGACGACCCGGCGCCGGTTGAACCGGCGCGGGTCCTCGTCCGGCTCCAGCTGCGGGTCGATCCGTACGTCCGTGTCCAGCATCGTCACTCCCCTCGCCCGGATCTCAACCGGGAACCGCCGTCCAACTCTGGTGCCGGGCCTGCTCCGGCTGTTGCAGGACGAGCAGCCGGGCGGCGCCGAAACGCTGGCTGCCCACGCCGGCGACCAGGCCGCCGATGGTGGTGCGCAGGCTGAAGCCGAAGTCGGTGGCGATCAGCGACCACCGGCCGCTGTCGGCCGAGGTGCAGTCGCCCTGCACCAGCGGCGCACCCGTCGCCGGGTTGCCGTTCAGCGGGATCACGCACTTGCCGGTGGCCCTCGACTGCAGCGAGTACGAGCCGGCTGCTGCCGGGATCAGCTTCCACTGCTGCTGCGCGTCACCGTCCGGGCCGCCGAGGGTCACCGGGGTGCCGTTCGCGGTCCGCGCCGCGTAGAGGTCCGCCGCGCCGCCGGTCAGCGAGTTGGTGAGCACGAACCAGCTGTTGGCCGTGGGCCGGGCCGCGGGCGCGGACTGGGCGACGGCCTTGGCCAGGTAGCCGTTCGCGCTGCGGATCGTCACCTGGTATTTGCCGTCCGGGCGCATCCCGATCAGCCTGGCGCGGGTGGCCACGGTCGTCGCGATCTTCTTCCCGTCCACCTCGACGTCGTACGTCGCGGTGGGCGACGCGGCGCTCCAGGAGAGCCGTACCGAGGTGCTGTTGGGATCGCGGACCTCGAGGACCGCCTGCACGGGCTGGGCCGCCGCGGGGCC